>PWEU01000145.1 GCA_003554005.1 Nitriliruptoraceae bacterium | reverse complement strand
CGCGGGCGCGGTCCAGCGACGACGCCCCGGTCGTCCCGAGCCGGGGCGCTGTCAGCTGCGGACCGGTCACCGCCAGGACAGTGTGATGTCCATGTGCCTTCCGTAGCGGAAGTCTTGGTCGGCGAAGCCGGCCGACGGATCGTTGCGGAGCAGCCACTGCGGGCTCACCGCCCCGCTGCCTCGAGTGACCCCCGGGCCATCACGGCCGTCGCCGTTCCAGTCACCCACGATCGGGGCGTGCCGCTCGATGTGGTCGCCCCAGATCGCGCCGTCGTAGTACACGAAGTCCCAGTCGGGTGCTCCCGCATCCGTCGCATCCCGCAGCTGCCACTGCAGCTGGCCGTCGGGATGGCCCTGCACGATGCCGACCGAGTCGTAGCCGTTGCCGTTCCAGTCACCGACGACCGGCCACGCTGGTGGCAGCTCACCCGGGTACTGGTCCTGGCCGAACTCGAAGCTCACCCCGGCAGCGCCGCCACGCAGCCAGGAGTGGAGGTGCCACACGTAGGTGCCATCAGCCCGCTCGCGAACGACACCCGGCGTCTGCTGACCGTCGCCGTTCCAGTCGCCACAGACGGCACGGTCGTCAGCCCGACCGTAGATGAAGCTGTGATCAGCCGACCCACCGCTCTGGGTGTTCCGCAGCAGCCAGTTCGGGCGACCATCGATGAGCCGGATCACGCCAGGGGTCTGCGTCCCGTCGCCGTTCCAGTCACACAGCATGTGCTGCGAGTCGCCCGACCGGCCGTAGTAGAACGTGGTGGTCGCCGGGCCCCCCGTCAGCGAGTCACGGAGATACCACTGGTTGCCATGACGGACGATGGCGGGGTTCGAGGCGTCGATGAGTGGATGCCCGGGGGGGCCCAGTTGCAGCCACTCGTAGAACACGAGATGGTCGCCTTCGATCATGTAGAACACCGAGGACGCGCCCTCGGCCGCGGCCAGCGCGGTCGTGCCGAGCTGGGAGAGCAGGATCGAGGAGCCGCAGGAGGTGGACGCGTTCGGGATCACCGGCCGCAGGTCCTCGAGGTCGACCATCACCGTCCCGTCGACGATCTCGACGCTGCGCAGCATCCCCTCGGTCTCGTCGGAGAACCAACTCCAGTAGCCCTCGTCGCGCTCGGCGTCGGTGGGCCCGGCCAGCAGCGCCTCGAGCGCCCCGGTGAGCGGATCGTCCGCTGCGACCGTGCGGGGCACCGGGAACACCTTTCCGGTGCAGGGGTCACCGAGCGTGTCGTTGCTGAGGTAGATCTCCACCTCGACGGTCTCGGACGCGGGGTCGGCTGGCGGGTCCTCGTCGACGCCGGAGCCGGTGGCAGCCAGCAGCAGCGGCAGCAGGACGAGCCAGGGGACGGCACGGCGGGTGCGGATCGCCGACAGGAGCGGACGGGTACGCATCGCGACCACCTCCGAACGCAGCACCGGCCACGCCGGGAGCCGATCAGGGGCGCGCCGGTCAACCCCAGTGTGTGCGTCCCGACGCTGGCCGCGCCAGTGGCCATGGACCCGGATCCTGGCGTTCGGCCCGCTTCAGCGGCAGCTGGCCGCGCTCGGCCCGAGGCGACACACGAGGTCCCCGACCCCACGTGAAGGACCCTTCGCCGCGTGACAGGCGAACGCCCCGGTCACCGACGAAGCGGGAGACGACCGGGGCGTTCTCGGGTCTGCGACTCGCCAGACCTGGGACTACGAGCAGGCGCCGGTAAGCGGGTCATCGCCGTTGGTGTGAGCGAGGATCACAGCAGCGATCGTGCCCGGAGGGGTCGCAACGGCGGCGGGGCCGATCGCTCCCTTCAGCGTCTGCACACCGGCCGCGACGCAGGCGCCATCGCCACCAGCGGGTGCGCCACTGGGTGGTGCGGCGAAGGCGGGGCCGGCGGTCAGGGAAAGTGCCATGGCGGCGGCAGCAGCCGTCGCGAGAGTGCGCTTCTTCATATCGTGTCCCCTATCGGTTGGTCAGATGAGCGGTGGTGCGTTCGGCGTCGACGGGTGGATCTCCCCACGAGGCATCCCCAAGATGCCCACTGCCGTCCGACTGCGGCGTGGTCTACCAGCGACGCCGTCCGGTCGCCACCCGTTCCGCGAAGATGCAACTACCTGCGACGGGGCGACTACGGACAGTGCAGTTTCCACCGCCCTGAGTGTCACATCCCCACCACATCGCCTGCGCACACCGCACCCCGCCTTCTGAAGTCACCAACCCCGGACCGGGAAGCTGCCCGTGCGAGCCACGCGCCTCCGGACGGCTCGTACCGGCTTCCAACGGCACCGTGCGGAAGCCGGCTGCGACGGCGGCGCTGGGCACAGCCCGCTCGCCGGGGCCACCCCGCTCACCTGTCGCCGTGCTCCTCGTCCCACCGGGTGAGCAACGCCCGGAGATCCTTCTGGGCCACCAACGACCCACCGGCCACCACGAGCCCGACGAGCGCGCCGACCGCCACCGCCACCGGCGGCGACAGCCACCACCACAACGCACCCGCCACCAGCCCGGCGACGACCGCGACCATCACGAGCGCGAACGTGACCGGGTGCGCCGCCGCCCAGCGCACCGCCCGCGGCGGCGCTCCGGCGACGACCCAGCTGCGCGGGTAGCGATCGCTCGGCTGCTCTCCCATGGGTGCTGTCCGTCCCGAGGTCCTGGAGGGCCGGCGAGGCTACCGCGCAGCCTGGCTGCACCCGGATCTCAGGGGCAGGCCACGCCGTCCACCACCTCGAGGTCGGCGTCTGCGACCGACCCGGGCGCGCGACCCTGGCCCAGGCTCAGTCCTCGGCCGCCATCCACGGTGGCACCGGCGCCTCGATCCGCTCCAGTCGGCTCGGCACGGCAGCGAACCGGTCGGTGCGATCCCGCCACTGCCGGTAGGCGTCGCTGATCTCGTCCCGATCCCGAGCCACGAAGTTCCACCACATCTGGATGCGCTCGCCGAGGGGCGTCCCACCGAGCACCAGGGCCCGGCCGTGGTCGTGCTCGGCCTCCACGGGCAGCTCGTCCACCCCCGTGGGCACGAGTCCGATCCATCCAGGCTCGACGATGGCCTCACCGACCTTGAGCCGTCCCTCCAAGGGGACCACGGCCAGCTTGTAGCCGGGGTCGGTCGGCACCACGGTGGTCCCACGCCGCAGCTGCAGGTCGACGCCGAGGAGCTCGGTGTCGGTGCGTGCCGGCGAGGTGGCACCGGGGAGCGCCCCGACGAACACCAGCGCGTCGGCGTGGTCGAGCTCGAGCTGGGGAAGGTCGTCGAGGTGTTCGAAGCGTGCCTGGTCGTGCCGGGTCCTCTCGGGCTGGGCGACCCACAGCTGCACGCCCCGGAAGGGCGGGGCGGCCGCCAGCTCGGCGTGGGCGATGCCGTGCCCGGCGGTCATCAGGTTGAGCTGACCGGGGCGGATGGCCTGCTCGGTCCCCAGGGAGTCGGTGTGGATGGCCTCGCCCTCGAGCAACCAGGTCACCGTGGACAGGCCGATGTGGGGGTGCGGGCCGACCTCCAGGGGGTCGGGGTCGACGGCGTCCATCGGGCCGAGGAGGTCGACGAAGCACCAGGCTCCGACGGTGCGCCGCCCCTTGGTCGGCAGCACGCGGGCCACGGGCAGCCCACCCACCTCGGTGCTGCGACCCTCCCGAGCCTCGACGCGGGCCAGGGGCTCGTCCTCACGCTCCGTGTCAGGCTGCTGGACGGGTCCACTCATCGCCGTGCTCCTCCGGTGCTGGCCATCGGCTCACGCTACGTG
>PWEU01000203.1 GCA_003554005.1 Nitriliruptoraceae bacterium | reverse complement strand
GTGCGTTCCCGCGTGGACCCTCCGGCGCCGTAGGTGATCGACACGAAGGAGGGCTGCAGCGGTTCGAGCTCGTTGAGGGTGCGGCGCAGTGCCACCTCGCCGTCGTCGGTCTTCGGGGGGAAGAACTCGAAGGAGATCGTCCGCCCGGCGGCGAGCAGTCGGTCGATGCGGGTCACGGCGTGCTCCGGGGCGGCGGGTCGCGGGATCGCAGGTGTGCGCGACACCGCGGCCGCGCCACTGCGATCGGAGGGTAGGAGGTGCACGGGCACCACCGCGGTGGCGGGCCTCATCCCGGCGCCGACCGCGGCACAGCAGCGCCCGGCCGGGCCTGGTGCCGACCGCTGCGCGGCATCGCCTGGGCCTGGCGGGGGTTGGGTGCCGTGGGCCCCGGTTTCCGGGGCCAGGTTTCCCCAACCCGCCGGGGTGGTGGGGGCGCGCGGGGTGGTGGGGGCGCGCGGGGGGTTGGGTGCTGTGGGTCCCGGTTTCCGGGGCCAGGTTTCCCCAACCCGCTCCGGCGACGGGCATGGAGGTTGGGCCTGGCGGGGGTTAGGTGCTGTGGGTCCCGGTTTCCGGGGCCAGGTTTCGCCAACCCGCCGGGGTGGTGGGGGCGCGCGGAGTGGTGGGGGCGCGCGGGGGGTTGGGTGCCGTGGACCCCGGTTTCCGGGGCCAGGTTTCCCCAACCGCGCGCAGGTGGTGGGTCGGGGGACGCACGGGCCGCGGCCGCGGCCGCGGCTGCGGGTCAGGGTGAGCGCAGGCCGCCGCGGCGGGGCGCGCTCAGTCGGCGGGGCGCAGCTTGCAGCGCACGTCGACCGACGTGACGCCCTGGCCGTCGGCCCGCACGAAGACCGGGTTCAGGTCGAGCTCGGCCACCTCGGGCAGGTCCTCGACCATCGCACCGACCCGGCGCAGCATGTCCTTGAGCGCTGCGACATCTGCCGGAGGGGACCCGCGGTAGCCGGTCAGCAGCGGTGCCATCTTCAGCTGGGTCAGCATGTTGTCCACGTCGACATCGGTGAGCGGGGTGATCCTGAGCGACACATCACCGAGCAACTCCACCAGCGTCCCGCCGGCACCGGTCAGCACGAGGGGCCCGAAGGAGGGGTCGTGGGTCACCCCGACCACCATCTCGAGCCCGTCGGCAACCATCTCCTGGACCAGGAAGCGGTCTCCGTGCTGCTCGAGCCCGCGTTCGGCCAGCTGTTCGCGTATGGACGCGATCGCCTGGGCGATCTGCTCGGGCCCGTCCAGGCCGAGCGCGACCCCGCCGACGTCGGCCTTGTGGATCGGCGCCGTGAGCTTCACCGCGACCGGGCCGCCGATCTGCTGCTGTACCTCTGCCGCCTCCTCCGCGGACTCGACGATGGCCGAGCGAGCCACCGGGATGCCGTAGCTGCGCAGCAACTCCTTGGCCGCATCTGGCTGCAGCCAGATGGATCCGTCGTCGGACGTCGAGGTGGCGAGTTGCTGTCGGACGAGCCGGCGTGCGCCCTCCTTGTTGATGTCGTCGAACAAGCGGACCTTGCCCAGCGGCTGGCGCCGCCAGCGGGCGTAGGCACCGACCCGGCCGAGGGCCCGGGCCGCGCCCTCGGGGAAGTTGAAGGTCGGGATGTTGGCCGCGCGCAGCGGCTCAGGGAGCCCGTGGGAGGTCATGACCACCGCGACGATCGGCGTGTCCTCCGGGATGTCCTCGCGGGCCGCGACCAACTCCCGGGCCACGTCGTCGATGTCGGCGCGGGCGGTCGGGATGAAGATGACGAACACCACGTCGATCTCGTCGGCGTTGCCGAGGATCCGCACCGCCTTGCCGTAGGACTCCGGTGACGCCGAGGCGATCATGTCGACGGGGTTGGACACCCCGGCCTCCGCCGGCAGGAACTCCTGCAGCGTGGCGATCGTGCGGTCGGAGAGCCGTGGCACCTCGAGGCTGTTGGCCGCCAGCGCATCGGCGGCGAGGATGCCGGGACCGCCCGCGTTGGTGACCACCGCGACGTTGCGTCCGGCGGGCCAGGCGCTCTGGGCCGACAGCAGGCTCGCGCAGTCGAACATCTCCTCCAACGTCTTGGTGCGGATCCCCCCGGCCTGGGCGAACAGCGCCTCCACGGCGTCGTCGGTGACCGCGATGGCGGCGGTGTGCGAGCTCGCCGCCCGGTGCCCCGCCGCGGAGCGACCGGACTTCACCGCCACGATCGGCTTGCTGCGCGAGATCCGTCGGGCGATGCGGGAGAACTTGCGCGGGTTGCCGAAGGACTCGACGTACATCAGGATCACGTCGGTGTCCGGGTCCTCCTCCCAGTACAGCAGCAGGTCGTTGCCGGAGACGTCCGCCTTGTTGCCGACCGAGACGAAGGTGGAGATGCCGAGCCCGATCGACTCCACGTGGTCCAGCACCGCGAGCCCCAGCGCCCCGGACTGCGACGACATCGACACCCGGCCCGGCCGGGGCAGCACGGGGGAGAAGGGCGCGTTCATGCGGGCGTCGGGGTTGCCGTTGAGCACCCCCATGCAGTTGGGCCCGACGATGCGCATCCCGACCTGGCTGGCGACGTCCAGCAGCTCCTCCTGGCGGGCGGCGCCCTCCGGGCCGATCTCCGCGAACCCGCTGGAGATGATGCACACCGCCTTGACCCCCACCTCGGCGGCTCGCTCGACCACCTCGGTGACCAGCGGTGCGGGCACGCACACCACAGCGAGGTCGGGGACCTCGGGGCAGTCGGACACGCTCGGGTAGGCAGCGGTGCCCTGGACGTAGCGGGCGTTGGGGTTGACGGGGTAGACGACGCCGGTGAAGTCGGACTGGCGCAGGTGGTCCAGGATCATCCCACCGATCGTCGTGCGGTCCCGGGACGCGCCGACGACCGCCACCTTCTCCGGGCGGAGGAAGCGGCTCAGCGCGACCCGGGCGGCGGCGCGTTCCTCGGCGGCCACGGTGTCGAGGAACCGCTCGGTCACCTGGGTCTCGAGGTCCGAGCGCACGACGCCGCCGTCGTGGCCGCTGGTGTACTCCAGCCCGAGCTCGCGCACGAGGTTCAGCATGCGGACGTTGTCGGACAGGATGTCGCCCGACAGGGTGCGGATCTCGGCGGCCTCCGAGGCCAATGCGACCTGGCGGACCAGCACCGTGCCGATGCCACGACCCTGCTCGTCGTCCTGGATCAGCGCCGCGAACTCCGCGTGGTCGAGCTGGTCGGGGTCCCGCTCGTAGCGGGCGACCCCGACGATGCGCTCCCGGTCACCACGGCCGCGGGTGGCGACGACCGCGTACTGCAGCTCCGGGTCGAGGTCGGTGAAGCGGTGGACGTTGGACTCGTCCATGTGGAAGGGGCCGTGGAAGCGCAGACGTCGCGACTCGGCGGAGGTGCGATCCCACATGCCGAGCAGCCGTTCCTTGTCGTCGGGCCGGATCCGACGGATGTGGACGGTGCTGCCGTCCTTGAGGACGGGGTCGAACTCGTGCTCCATCGTCACGGGGGCTCCGCTCGGGGTCGTCGGCTGTGGCCGGCGTATCGGTGTCTCGTGGCGGTCCGGTGGCGGTGCACCTCGGGTGCTCGCTTCCGCCCGGACCCGCGGCTCCCATCCTCGCCGTTGCGGCCGGCCAGCGCCACTCCTGCGCGCCCTCGACGTCGTGCTCTCCGGCGCGCCGTCACCGCTGCGGTGTGTTCGCGGGACACGTCGCGAGCTGGGAGCAAGCGGCCGAGGGCCCTTGTCCTCGGCGCGTTCTGCGGGCAGCATCG
>PWEU01000406.1 GCA_003554005.1 Nitriliruptoraceae bacterium | reverse complement strand
CCGACCCGGCTGCTGACCGCGACGCCGGTCCCGGTGCCGACCCGGCTGCTGACCGCGACGCCGGTCCCGACGCCGACCCGGCCACCGAGGTGGATCCCTGATCTTGACCGTCCGAGGCGGGCTGGGACGGGGACGCATCCCGCTCGCGCCGAGCTCCCTCCGGGTGCCGGTATCCGGTGGTCCAACCGATAGGTTCGCGGCCAGGACAGGATCAGCGACGAAGCGTCGGACGTCGAGACGGCGGGACAGGGAGGCATCGTGGCGACTCGCGGGGTGGTGCTCGGGGGGCCGTACGCGTTCCTCGGCGCGTTGGCGGAGCAGGTGGAGGCCAAGGGCTTCGATGCCGCCTGGGTCGCGGAGACCGACCGCGAGTCGATCGTGCAGGCTTCGGTCGTCCTGCAGGCCACCGAGCGGATCGACGTGGGCACCAACATCACGCTCGCGTTCCCCCGGTCGCCGACGATCACCGCTATGCAGGCCTGGGACCTCAACGAGCTGTCCGGTGACCGCTTCATCGTCGGTCTCGGCAGCCAGGTGCAGCGCATCATCGAGGAGCGGTTCTCCGCTGCCTTCGACCGTCCGGCCAAGCGCATGGCGGAGTACGTCCAGGCCATGCGCACCGTGTGGGCTATCGAACGCGGCGAGGACGTCACCTTCGACGGGGAGATCTACCGCGTGCTCCGCCCGGGGGTGGCGGGCAAGGGCCGGGCCCACGACCGCGAGGTGCCCCGGGTCAACGTCGCGGCGGTGGGGCCGCTGATGGTCGCGGCGGCGGCCACGCACGCCGACGGCATCCTCGGGCACCCGTTCACCTCCGATCGGTACCTGACCGACACCGTGCTGCCGCGGATCGACGAGGCCCTGGCCGCCGCCGGTCGCCGCCGGGAGGACTTCACCGTCAACCAGGGGATCATCCTGTGCATCGCCGAGGACCGCGAGGTGGCGGTCCGCGAGGCCAAGCAGCAGATCGCCTTCTACGGGACCACGCCCAACTACCGGCCGGTGTTCGACTCCTACGGCGACGGTGAGCTCACCGACCGGCTCCGGGCGGTGTGGAAGGAGACCCGCCAGGACATCGACGCCATGGTCGCCGCCGTCCCCGACGAGGCGGGGGAGCGCTACGCCGTGGCCGGCACCCCCGACGAGGTGCGAGACCGTCTGTCGGCCGTCGAGGCCCACGTGGACCACCTGATCCTCGGCGGCGCGTGGTACCGGGTGCCCCAGCAGCGGCTGGCCGAGAACCTGTGGGCGATCCTCGAGACCTTCGCCACCAGCTGACCCGCGCTGGCCCGCTCTGGCCCGGCCAGCTCCGGCCCGGCCCGCTCCGGCCCGCTCTGGCCCGGCCCGCTCCGGCCCGGCCCGCTCCGGCCCGCTCTGGCCCGGCCCGCTCCGGCCCTGGCCACCTGGTCCTCCACCTCGATGTCGGGAGAGCAGGCCCTCAGTAGGCTGGCCGACGGAAGTGTGAACGGGCGGTCGGGACGGACGAGGAGCGCGGGCCAGTGTGTGGGATCATCGGCATCACCGGCCAAGCGGCCGCGGTCGACGGCGTCGTTTCGGGCCTCAGGCGTCTGGAGTACCGCGGCTACGACTCGGCGGGGGTCGTGACCACCGACCCGAAGGGGCTCAGGCTCGTCAAGCGGGCCGGGAAGCTGGACAACCTCACCGCTGCCCTCGAGGGGCAGCCGTTGTCCGCGTCCACCGCGCTCGGGCACACCCGCTGGGCGACCCACGGCGAGCCCAACGATCGCAACGCCCACCCCCACCTCGATCCCAGCGGCCGGGTCGCTATCGTCCACAACGGCATCATCGAGAACTACCAGACCCTCAAGGCGGAGCTCGGTGACGTGCGCTTCGCCTCCGAGACCGACTCCGAGGTGGTCGCCCACCTGATCGCCGAGGAGCTGGCGGCTCCGGCGCCCGCGACGGCGCCCGCGACGGCGACTGCGGCGGAGCGCGCGATGTCGACCGCCGAGGCCGGCACCCCTGACCTGCTGGCCGCCGTCCGCGCGGTCGTCGCCCGCCTCGAGGGTGCCTACGCCCTGTGCGTGGTCGCGGCCGACGACCCCGAAACGCTGGTGGTCGCCAAGCACGAGGCGCCCTTGATCCTGGCTCAGGCCGACGGGGTCGGCTACTGCGCCTCCGACGTGGCCGCGCTGATCGAGCACACCAACGAGGTCGCGGCGCTCCTCGACGGCCAGCTGGCTCGGATCACCCCTGATGGCGTCGAGGTGGTGGACGTCGATGGCGCCCCCGCCACCCCCCACGCCTACACCGTCGATTGGGACCTGGCGGCGGCGGAGAAGCAGGGCTACGACCACTTCATGCTCAAGGAGATCCACGAGCAGCCCCAGGCCGTCGCCGACACCCTCCTCGACCGGCTCAACGCCCCCGCGCCGGGCCTGCCACCTCGGCTCCAGCTCGACGAGCTGCGCATCGACGAGGGCGAGTTCTCCCGGATCGACAAGGTGTTCATCCTGGCCTGTGGGACCTCGCTGCACGCCGGCATGGTGGGCAAGCTCGCGATCGAGCACTGGGCCGGGATCCCGGTGGACGTCGAGGTGGCCAGCGAGTTCCGCTACCGCGACCCGATCGTCGATCCCCACACCCTGGTGATCGCCATCTCGCAGTCGGGAGAGACGATCGACACGATCGCCGGCGCGGCCCATGCCCGCGACCAGCGAGCCCCGGTGATCGCACTGACCAACGTGGTCGGCTCGACCCTGGCCCGCGATGCCGACGGCGTGCTCTACACCCACGCCGGCCCCGAGGTGGCGGTCGCCTCGACCAAGGCCTTCACGACGCAGATCGTGGGATGCCTGCTCCTCGGGCTCTACCTCGGGCAGGCTCGGGGTCGGGTCTACAGCTCCGAGGTGGCGGACATCCTCGAGCGGTTCGACCGCGTCCCCGACGCGCTGCGGGAGGTCTTGGCGCTCGACGGTCAGCTGCGCGAGCTCGCCCAGCGCTACCACGACGTGGACTCCACGATGTTCATCGGCCGCCACGCCGGGTTGCCGATCGCCATGGAGGGCGCGCTGAAGCTGAAGGAGATCAGCTACCTCCACGCCGAGGCCTTCCCCGCCGGCGAGATGAAACACGGGCCGATCGCGCTGATCGAGCCGGGCTCGCTGGTGGTGGCCCTCGCGCCGGCCGGGCACGTCTTCGGCAAGATGGTGTCGAACATCCAGGAGGTGCGGGCCCGGGGTGCCTCGGTGTTGGCGATCGGGACCGCGGGTTCCACCGCGGCGTTGGTGGAGCACGCGGACGACGTCCTGACCCTGCCCGAACCGCCCCACGAGCTGGCCGGGCCGGTCCTGAGCGTGGTGCCCCTGCAGCTGTTCAGCTACCACGTCGCCACGTTGCGGGGTGAGGACGTGGACCAGCCGCGCAACCTCGCCAAGACCGTCACCGTCGAGTAGTCCCCACCGGCCTATTGCCCGGCCTGTGCGCGCGCTCGGCCTGCGTGGTCCGCGTCCGCGCGCCCGCGTGCCCGCGATCCCGTGTGCCCGTCCGCGTGGTTCCCGGGTGCCCGCGATCCCGTCCGCGTGGTTCCCGTTGTGCGCCCCCCGCGCCGCGTGTGCGCACGCGCTGCCAGCGCGACAGGATCGCAACGATGTGACCTCCAGCTGGTCGTTTCGTTGCGATCCTGGCCGCCGCCGGGCCTCCGGTGCCGCCGCCGGGCCTCCGGTGCCGCCGCCGGGCCTCCGGTGCCGCCGCCGGGCCTCCGGTGCCGCCGCCGGGCCTCCGGTG
>PWEU01000190.1 GCA_003554005.1 Nitriliruptoraceae bacterium | reverse complement strand
GAGGAGTACCGCCAGGCGATGCGCGACCAGGGCAAGGTACTGGTCAGGCTCACGATCGAGGAGTGGGGTCCGATCGCGACCGGCGGCTTCCCGCCGGAGCTCGCCGACCGCTGACCTGCGCCCCTCCGGTGGCCTCCTCCCGCCGCACCCACCGGTGCCCGACGGGCGGGTCCGTGAGTGCCGCTGAGCGGGATCGCACCGGGGCTCGTTCAGCGGACCAGCGCCCGCTTGAGCGTCCAGCTCCCCAGCACCAGCAGGACCACCGCGACCCCGCCGAGCGCCGCGAGCTGGGGCAGGATGTCGACGACCGTGCCGTCGCGGCGCACCAGTTCCGCCATGGCCTCGTTGGCCCAGGCGTGGGGGGTGATGCGAGCCACCTGGGCGACACCCTCCGGGTAGAACTCGATCGGCACCATCGACCCGCCGAGTGCGGCCGCCCCGAGCCCGATGCCGACCCCTGCCCCCGATGCCTGGCTGTCGTTGCTGAACACCGAGCCGATGACCATCGCTGCGGCCGCCGCAGCCACGCAGAACAGCAGGACCACCAGGGTGGGGGCCAGGGGATCGCCCCAGTTCACGTCGAACACCAGCGAGGAGACGACGATGATGTAGAGCGCCTGGAACAGCGCCACGGCCAGGCGTCCTCCCGCGGTGCCGAGCAGGACCGTGGACACCGAGGTGGGCGTGGACAGCATCCGGGTCGCGACCCCGTACTGCCGGGTCTGGATCAACGCGGCGCTGCCTGCCAGGGAGGTGAGGAAGGTGAACAGGAACAGCTGACTGGAGGCACCGAGGTCGAACTGCCCCATCCCGCCGAACTCCTCGGCGAGCGCGTCCACCCCCAGGGTCGTTGCGTCGACCTCGACGGTCCCGGCGTCCTCCTGGACGGCCAGCGCGGCGTCGCGGAGCTCGGCGACGGGGACGGCGTCGGCCCCCGTCGCTGCCCGCCCGGTCGCCAGCAGTTGCGCGGCCGCGCCGGGCTGCTCCTGCTCCGCGAGGACGGCGGTGACCAGCGACCGCAGCGACATCGAGGTGGCGTCTGCCCGGCCGAGGAAGCGCACATCGACCTGCTCCACCTCGGCGAGCGCGTCGCCGTAGCCCTCGGGCAGCTCGAGCCCCGCTGCCAGGAGGCCGCGGTCCACCTCGTCGATCAGGGTGTCGGTGTCGGCGACCTCGACGACCGCGATGCCGTCGAGGGCGTCGAGACGCTCGGCGACGGCTGCGGCCGCCGGGTCGTCGTCGGGCGCCACCACGCCGATGCGGGTGGAGAAGGCCCCACCGAACTGTGCGCCGAGGAAGATGATGAGCAGCAGCGGGAAGAGGAAGATGAAGAACAGGTTGGCGCGGTCACGCAGCAGGCGCGTGAGCTCGATCCGGATGATGGCGAGGACCTTCACCACGACGACCTCCGGCGCTCGAGCACCACCGCGGGGATCGCGGCCACCACCCCGAAGGCGAGGATGGCTACGGCGGCGGGCAGCACCGCAGTCCACCGACCGGTGGTCGACAGGGTGTCCATCCCGCGGATGAACCAGCCGTGGGGCGACAGCCGGGTCGCGATCTGCATGACGAGGTTGTCACCGGGGATCGGGAAGAACACCCCACCGGACAGGCCCAGCACGATGGCCACGATCGACTGGTAGTTGCCGGCCTGCTCGGCGGTGCGGGCGAAGGTGCCCACCAGCGCCATCCCCCCCATGGCGGCCAGCACCAGCGCCACGACCAGGATGACGACCCCGGACGTCGGCCCCCAGGAGGCGCCGAGCACGGTGGTCGACGCCACCGACAGCGCGGTCATGCTCGCCAGTCCCAGGAGGAAGGCCCCCATCAGCTTGCCGAGCTGGATCGCCCCGGGGCTGATGGGTGCGGCCTTGAGCCGCTGCAGCGTGCCGAGCTGGCGTTCTTCGAGCAGACCGGTGATACCGAACTGCACCACGAAGAACACGAAGAACGACGCCATCCCGGCGGCCAGGTAGCTGACGGGGTCCAGGGGCTGGCCGTTGCCGGCCGTCTCCTGCTCGATGGCGATGAGCGCCTCGGCCTCCGCCGCCGCGGCGCCGATCGCGCCGGCCAGGGCCGGGTCGGGTGGCGTGCCGGTCAGGGCCACCTCGGTGGTCAGCGCCAGGCCGACCTGCTCGATACGGCTGGCGTAGGCCTCGGCGACCCCCCGGGCCACCTCACCGGGCAGGGTGCGCCCGGCGGTGACCAGCACCTCGATGCGGGCGTCCTCGCCGGCGGCGACGGCCTCCGAGAAGCCGTCGGGCAGGATCCAGGCGGCGTCCACCGTGCCGTCGGCGACCTGGGAGCGTGCATCGCGCTCGTCCTCGAAGGCGACGAGGGTGAGGATGTCGGCCTCGGCGAGTCCCGGCAGCACGCCGTCGACGAAGCCGGCTGCGCCCTCGCCACCGTCGAGGTCGACGACCCCGGCGGTCAGCTCCAGTTCGCCGGTGTCGGGGAAGATGGAGGAGAACAGGAAGGTTAGGCCGATCGGGACCACCAGCGCGAACAGCCAGACACTGCGGTCGCGGGCGCGCAGGCGCGCGTCCTTGGCGAGGATCAGGGTGGCGGCTCGGAGCACGTCAGTCCCTCAAGGCCCGGCCGGTGAGGTGCAGGAACACGTCCTCGAGGTCGGGCTCGCGCACCTCGACCCCGTCGACGGTCGCGCCGACTGCGGCAACGGCGCCGAGCAGCGCCGGGAGCTGGGCCGCCGCCCCGTCGAGCAGGCACACGATCTCCTCACCCTCCACCTCGGCCGAGGTGACGCCGTCGAGGTCGTCACAGGCCCGGGCCGCCGCGGCGCCGTCGCCGGCGACGTGGAGGCGGACGACGTCCTGCTCGGCGATCGTTGCGATCAGTTCACGGCGGGTGCCCTCGGCGACCAGGCGGCCCTGGTCGACGATGCCGATGCGGTCGCAGAGCCGCTCCGCCTCCTCCATGTAGTGGGTGGTGTAGAGCACGGCGAGCCCCTCGATGGACAGGTGCTCCACGGACTCGAGGATGGCGTTGCGTGACTGGGGGTCGACGCCCACGGTGGGTTCGTCGAGGATGAGCAGCTTCGGGTGGTGCAGCAGGCCGATGCCGATGTTCAGGCGGCGCTTCATCCCCCCCGAGAACTCCCCCGCGCGGTCGTCGGCCCGGTCGGTGAGCCCGATGACCTCCAGCACCTCGTCGCCGCGGGCGCCGGCGTCTGCGCGGCTCAGCCCCTGGAGGCGGGCGAAGAACCGCAGGTTCTCCCGGGCGGTCAGGTCGGGGTAGATCGCGAGGTCCTGGGGCACGAGCCCGACGGCGGCCTTGGCGTCGAGTGCCCGCGGGGTCATCGGAGTGCCCACCACCTCGATGTCGCCGGCGTCGGGGTGCAGCAGCCCGGCGATCATGGAGATGGAGGTGGTCTTGCCCGCACCGTTGGGGCCGAGGAGTCCGTAGGTCTCGCCGGTGGCGATCGTGAAGCCGACGTCGTCGACCGCCTGGATGTCACCGAACGCCTTGCGGAGTCCGCTGCAGCGCAGCATCGCACCCATGCCTCGACCTCCGACCTCGCACTGCGGCGGCCCCCGTGGGACACCGACGGTTTCGACGCCGTGCGGACCGCTCGGGACCCACGCTACGCGCGGTGCCGCGGGTCCAGCGTCATCCCTGGGGAGGACGTTCGGCACCGCCTGAGGGAGGACCCGACGCAGCGTGCGGCGGGCCCGGCGCTGCGACCTCCGCTGCTCAGACCCCGGCAGCCCGCATGCCGGCGAGTTCCTTGCGGAGCTCGG
>PWEU01000162.1 GCA_003554005.1 Nitriliruptoraceae bacterium | reverse complement strand
CGGTCGATCATGGTGGCCATCCGCTGGGTCGCCCCGAGCGCCCGATCCAGCAGTTCGGCTCGGCGCTGCTCATCGATCCGGGTGTTCCCGAGCAGGCTCAGCATCCCCTGCACCGTGGTCAGCGGTGCCTTGAGGTCGTGGGAGCCCGCGCCGGCGAAGGCGGTCAGCTGCTCGTTGGCGGCGGCGAGCTCCAGGGCCGCCTCCCGAACCCGCTCCATGGTCCGCCGTTCCTCGGCGTGGGCCAGCAGCTCCGCGAACACCCCCAACAGCTCACGGTCCTTCTCGTCCCAGCTGCGGGGTCCGTCGACGACGTCGAAGCCGACGAAGCCCACGCACACCGCCTCGCTCATCAGGGGCAGCGGGATCAGGGCGGTGATGCCCTGGGCGACCCACTCGTCACGCTCGGCCGCCTCGAGCGCGGGGTCGGTGGTGTCCTCGCGGTACACCGGCGCACCCGCCCGGTGGAGCGTGACCCACTCCTGCAGCCCCGCGACGCTCACCTGCTGCAGGTCATCGATGACCGGCTGCACCCCCGGCGCACACCACTCGTGGGTGTTGGTGGCGGTCTGCTGGTCCCAGTCGTAGGTGAACAGGTAGCTGCGAGCGACCCCACTGAGCTGGCCGATCGTGCGGAGCGTGTGGTC
Source organism: Nitriliruptoraceae bacterium (assembly GCA_003554005.1). GTDB lineage: Bacteria > Actinomycetota > Nitriliruptoria > Nitriliruptorales > Nitriliruptoraceae > T1Sed10-7. The sequence continues at coordinate 15,466 of PWEU01000162.1, read as the reverse complement.
GATCGCCTCGTCCAGGCGCTCCAGCGGCACGTTGACGAAGCCGACAGCGAGGTCCAGCAGCACGCGCTCGAAGGAGGGTGGCTCGGCTGCGGCACCGGCGTGGCGGGCGGCGCCCGGTGGCGCATCGCGGCACGTCACGGGGCTCTCTGGGGGTCGTCGCCCTGCCCACCGAGATCGAGGTCGACGACGACCCTCTCCTCGGTGTCGGCCACCTCCACCTCGCTGTCGAGACGGGCATGGTCGCCGAGGCGGTGGTCCTTCTTCGCCCGCTTCACGCCCTGGGAGATGGTGCGCCACAGGTGGTCGTCGCCGAACTCGTCGCGCAGCCCGGAGCGCTTGAGCACCACCCGTGCCCGGAACATCACCCGCACGAGGTAGAGGTCCACCTGCCGCCGGCGGAGACGAGCGATCAGGGGGTACAGCATGTCGGTGCTGGTCGTGTCGAGTTGGTCGGTGGCCTCGAGGTCGAGCACGAGCGCGCGCGTCCCGGGCCGGCTGTCCACCAGGTCGATGATCCGCTCCTCGACCGCCGCGGCGTTGACCCAGAACAGCCCCGCGCTGAGCCGTAGGATCATCAGCCCGTCGATCGTGGTGCGCTCGGGGTGGCGTTCGACGGAGCCCCAGGCGGCCTTCTCGCCCGAGATCCGCCCCATCTCCTCGACCTCGACGCGGCTGGCGCGGTAGACCAGCCCGAGCAGGGAGAGCCCGACCGCGATCAACAGCCCGGCCAGGGTGCCGAAGAGCAGAACCCCGAGCAGGGCCGCGACGGCGGACACCAGGTCGTTGCGACGGATGCGCGCGTACCGCCGGAGGGCTTCGGCGTTCATCAGGCCCCACACGGCGTGGATCACCACCGCTGACAGCACGGCACGGGGCAGGTCGCTCAAGGCGGGCGCGAACAGCAACAGCACCGCGAGGCTGAGAATCGCAGCCGTGATGCTGACGATCTGGCTCGAGCCCCCCGCGCGGGCGACCGCCGCAGTCTTGGACAGGCTGCCCGCCACCCCGAGCCCACCGAACACACCCGAGGCGATGTTCGCGGCGCCGGGGGCGACGAACTCCTGGTCGGTGTCGATGCGGTAGCCGCCCTGGGCGGCGAACAGCCGGCCGGCGCTGAGCGTCTCCGCCAGACCGACCAGCGCCAGGCCCATCGCCGGCACGATCAGCAGGGTCACATCGGACCAGGTGATCGCCGGCAGCGCCGGCACGGGGAGCCCGGCCGGGACGTCGCCCACCACCACGACCCCACGCTCGCCGAAGGACAACGCCCCCGACACCACGAGGCTGCCGACCACCAGCAGCAGACCCCACGGCACCTGGCGCGCCAGGGCGTTGCCCAGGAACAGCACCGCGAGGCTGCCGACCCCGAGCAGCGCCGTGGTCGGGTGGAGATCGGGCAGCGAGGTGATCGCGGACCACGCACGCAGGTAGACCGGGCCATCGGCACCCTCCACGCCGATCAGGGTGGGCACCTCGCCCACGATGATCACGACCGACAGCCCGAACACGAACCCGCTGACGATCGGCTTGGACAGGAACTCCGCGATCCACCCGGTCCGTAGCAACCCGGCCACGAGCAGCACCACGCCCGACAGGATCGCGAGAGTGACGGTGAGCGCCACCGCCCGGTCGGGATCACCGCCGGCGTGGACCGCGACGATCGATCCCGACACCACCGACACCGTCGACACCGGTCCGACGCTGACCTGCGGGGAGGACCCGAGCAGCGTGTACGCCAGCAAGGCCAACGGGACCGCGTACAGGCCGACCTGGACGGGGACCCCGGCGATGGCGGCGTAGCCCAGGGCCTGGGGGATCACCAGCGCGGTCACGATCGCCCCGGCGACCAGATCCCGGCCCAACCGTTCGCGTTGGTAGGCGGGGATCCACTCGAAGGCCGGCACCCTCGGCGCACGCCACCACGAGTTGTCGTCCACCTTCAGGCCTCCCTGCCATGGGCAACGCTAGTCCTCGGACGGGGCTCGCCGCAGGTCACAGGAGCCCGTGCCCCCGGGCCACCTCGACGGCAGCGCGTCGGCCGTGGACGTCCAGCTTGCGGTACATCGATCTCAGGTGGGTCTTGATGGTGTTGACCGACAGGTGGAGCGCCCCGGCGATCTCCCACACCGTCCGCAGCGACGGCAGCTCCCGGAACAGGTCGAGTTCCGCTGGTGTGAGGGGGGGCGAGCACGGCGTGGACGGGCTGGGTGCGCCCCAGGGCCGCGCGGGGTTCCGCGCGTCCGGGGAGGTCTCCGAGGTGCCGCTCCACGAGGTCGACGACCAGGCACCGGGTCGCATCCTCGGCCTCGGCGAAGGGACGCCACCACCGCGCCGGCGCGGCGATGGCGAGAGCGTTATCGAGCAGTTCGGTGGCGCGGACCCGGTCACCCGTTGCGACCGCGAGCTCAGCGGCCACGACCCGGGCCGTCACACCGCTGGCCGCGACGAGGGTCGGCCGATGACCGGACAGCACCGGTGCCAGTGCCACCTGCGCGTCCGCGGCGCGTCCGGCGGACCGCGCCAGGGCAGCCGTGACGAGCGCGGCTTCCGCGGTCTCCGGCAGCCAGCGTCGTACCCGCTCGGCGGCAGCCTCGGCCAGGTCCACCTCACCGATGCGCAGGGCCTGGCGCACCTCGACCGGCCCCCAGGTGGCGAGCAGCAGCCTGGTGGACAGCTGTCCCGGATCCGCGCCCTCCCACAGCAGCGGCACCTCCTGCAACACCGGCCGGGCCGGCGCCCCGTCCTCGAGGGCTGCGAAGGCACGGGTCAGGCGACTGGCCAGCCGAACCGCGGGATTGGGCGCGCGATCCGCCGCGATATCGAGGGCGTCGATGGCAGCGAGGAGGCGGTCCCGCTCGCCGACCAGACGCGCATGCTGCAGTTCGAGGACCGCGAGGAACGTCCTCAGCCAGGGCGCTCGGGGCTCTGTGGCTGCCCGGGCCTCGGCCAGGAGGAGCCCGGCGGTGGCCGCGTCGTTGCCCGCCAGGGCGAGCGCCGCCCGCAGCGACAGCGGCAGCGCGTCCGTGCGCCACCGGGGTGGCAGTCGATCCAGTACCTCCGCCAGACGATCGGGCTCGCCGTCCAGCAGGGCGGCCACGCCCTGGCGGCCGAGCAGCGCCTCGACGAGCTCCCGGTCCTCGGCGGTGACGGCGTGGCCGAGCGCGCGCTCGGGGAGGCCGGCCTCGCGGTACCAGCGGGCGGCGACCCCGTGGAGGTGCTGCCACCGCCGGAGGTCGCGTCGGCGGAGCTCGGCCTCCAGGAAGGTGCGGAGCAGCTCGTGGTAGCGGTAACGGGGCGTCGCCCCTTCCTCGCGGGCGACCAACGCGTGGTCCCGTACCAACGTGTCCAGGACCGGTCCGGCGTCGGGCCGACCGCTGAGCTCGACGACCAGCGGCGCCTCCGGGCCGCCACAGATGCTGGTGCTGAGGAGGAGATCGAGGAGCGAGGCGGGGAGCTGGTGGAGCAGCTCGGACGCCAGGTAGTCGGACACGGAGCGGGTATCGCCGTCGAAACGGGCGAGGAACGCCTGCGGATGGTCGGCGGTCGCCAGCCCCGCGACCGCGAGCCGCAGCCCGGCCGCCCAGCCTTCGGTCCTGACCAGCAGGGAGGTCCGGGCTCGCTGATCGAGCTCGAGCCCATGCACGCGGAGGAGCTCGTCGACCTCGGCTGCCGTGAAGGCGAGGTCGCTGGCTCGAAGCTCCAGCAGCGTCTGTGGGGAGCCTGCCTGGTGTGGCAGCGAGGGCAGAGCGACCCGGCTGGCCACGACCAGGCGCAGCTGGCCCGGGAGACGCTCCATGAGGTCGTCGAGGACGGCCCGCGCCGCCGGAGCGCGCACGCGGTGGACGTCGTCGAGCACGAGCCAGCAGGGTCCGTCGAGCGACGCGAGGCTCGTCATCACCTGCTCGGTGAACCGCTGGTCGACCTCGCCGACCGGAGCCTGGAACCCACGGACGGGGTGGTCGTCTGGCAGCGATGGCAGGCCCCTGAGCGCCGCGAGGAGCGCCTCCCATATGCGGACCGCGGTGGTGTCGTGGTGATCGAGCGACAGCCAGGCGATGCTGCCGGCCACCTCCGGTGTCGCAGACCACGAGGTCAGGAGGGTCGTGTTGCCCGCACCCGCCGGCGCCGAGATGGTGACGAGCTCGGCGTCGCTGTCGACCATGCGACGGACCAGACGTGCCCGCGACACGTGCGACCCCGGGAACCTCGGAGCTCGCAGCTTCTCGCACCGCACGCCGCGACCGCGCGTCCCGACCTCGATGTCCAGCGCCGCCATGACCATCCCGGATCCGCAGCATCTCACCGCGCGGTTGCCGACGCGGCTGCTCCCGCCACTTCCCGCCCGCTTTCGACGCCGACGGTCGGTCGGATGGGCGGGGCCGATCCGCCTCGGCCCTGGCGCGTGGCGGCGGCGGGGCCGAGGGGGCGCGGAGCGTCGTCACCCGGAGCGGGTGAGGTGCACGGCCCCGGTCCGACGTAAGGTTCTGGGCTGCGATCACCCTTGTGGGCATCGCGCGAGCCAGCCTGCCCTCACAGGCTCGACCCGGCACCTGCACAGGCTCGACCCGGCATCGCTGACCCAGGCCCGAGAGGAACGCCGATGACCACCCCACCCACCATCACGCTGGAACGACGTCGCACCGGGTGGGACATCCTGTTCGGGATCCTCTCGATCGTCGCCGGCGTCATCGTGCTCGGTCACGTGGCGCTAGCCGGCGTGATCTCCGTGCTGTTCACCGGCTGGATGCTGCTGATCGGTGGCGTCGTGCTGGCCGTGAGCGCGCTGGTCAACTGGTCGGACCCGCCACGCCGGTGGAACCTCGCTTTCGGCGGGCTCATCGGGATGCTTGGGTTCTCCTTCGTCAACAACCCGGGGGTGGGGCTGCTGACCCTGACCCTGCTGGCCGGCTCGCTGCTGTTCGTCGGCGGGGTCCTGCGCATCGTGCTCGCGTTCCAGCCCGGGATGCCGAGAGGCCTCCTGCTGTTCAGTGGCCTCATCCCCCTGGCCCTGAGCCTGCTCGTCCTGATCGGGTGGCCGGCATCGGCGCTGTGGTTCCTGGGCACCGTGCTCGGTGTGGAGCTGGTCATCGATGGCATCACGCCCGCGTTGACGGGCCGCGTCCGCCTCAGCCAGGCCGAGCAGACCGCGGACGCCACGGCCTGAGCACGACCTGAGTCGGCACGGCGCCACCGGCGTCACCGGCGTCACCGGCGCGCCAGCGTCACCGGCGCACCGCGGCCGTTCATCCCTCCGGCGTGGCGCCCAGCTGCCCCAGTGGTGTCATCATGCCCGGTGGGGTCGGCATCCGGTCACGGATGTCCGCGAACCCGCCCCGCACTGGCCATGGTGGCCGCGGTGGGGTCGGCATCCGGTCACGGATGTCCGCGAACCCGCCCCGCACTGCCAGGCACGGCGCTTCGACCATGCCGGCGTCGCGGGCGTCACCGGGCCGCTGCGACCTCCAACGCGCGGCTCAGTTCACCGCGGACCGCAGCTGCGACCTCGTCGAGCTCCGCCACCCCGGCCAGCCCCATCATCGCCGCCGGGTCGATCGCGATGAACTCGCTGCCACCGTCGGGGTGCGCCCGCACCACGACGTTGCAGGGCAGCAGCCCTCCGATCGCGGGATCGACGCCGATCGCCTCGTGGGCGTAGGAGGGCTTGCAGGCGCCGAGGATCGTGTAGGGCGCCACCTCGACGTCCAGCTTGGTCTTCAGGGTCGCCGTGACGTCGATCTCGGTCAGCACACCGAAGCCCTCCGCAGCCAGGGCATCCCGGATGCGTGCATCCGCGGTGGCAGGCTCGTCGGAGGTGCGCTGCCTGAGGACGTAGCGGTCGTGCTCCATGGGTTGACCTTTCGGGTCGGGGCGCGGTCGCCGGTGTCCACCGGCGTCCATCGGCCGTCCATCGGCCCCTCGTAGGGGCCAACGCCCGGGGAGACGGCGACCTTCCCGGAGGCGGGGCATCCGTCGGAGCTCACCCGTCACGCCGGCCACGGCCGCCCCGCCTCCGGCCTGTCGACGTCTCTCGCCTGTCGACGTCTCTCGCCTGTCGACGTCTCAGCGTTGGCGTGAAGCTGTGATTCATGCCTATCCTCCGCGTGACGCAACGGCGCGTCGTCCACCCCGCGTGGGGCCGGACGGTGCTCCCTGCCCGTCACGTCGCCGCGCACAGCTGCGGAGGTTCTCGACGTGACGATCGATCTGCACCGGCTGGCCCTGCACGCCATCGACAACGCCGCCGACGAACTCGGCCTAGCTGACTGGGTCCGCGTCACCCTGCACCAGCCCGAACGCTCCCTGGCGGTCCAGGTGCCCTACCGCGCCGACGACGACTCGATCCGGGTCGTACCCGGCTACCGGGTCGCCCACTCCATGGCCCGCGGTCCGGCCAAGGGCGGCACCCGCTTCCACCCGGACGTCACCGCCACCGAGGTGGCCGGCCTGGCGACGCTGATGAGCGTGAAGACCGCGGTGGTCGACCTCCCCCTCGGGGGCGGCAAGGGCGGCATCACGGTCGATCCCAAGCAGCTCAGCGAGGCGGAGCTGGAGTCCCTGACCCGCAGCTACACCCGCGCCGTCGCCCACAGCATCGGCCCCGGTCTGGACGTCCCGGCTCCCGATGTCAACACCGGACAGCGTCACATGGACTGGATGGCGGATGAGTTCGCCCGGGTCACCGGCCGTCCCCAGCCGGGCGTGGTGACGGGCAAGTCGGTCGCGGCCGGCGGCTCGCTGGGGCGCGACACCGCGACGGCCGCCGGGTGCCGCACGGTCGTCACCGCCAGCGCCCGCCGGATGGACCTGCCACCCGATGCCCGGGTCGTGATCCAGGGCTTCGGCAACGCCGGCGCCCACCTGGCTGCCATGCTCGCCGCTGACGGCTTCCGGGTGGTGGGCGTGTCCGACAGCCGGGGCGCGATCCACGACCCCCGGGGGCTCGACATCGCGGGCGTCGCCGCCACCAAGGCCGCTCACGGGTCGGTCATCCACCACGACGCCGAGGTGATCGGTCCCGCGGACCTGCTGGCGCTGGACTGCGAGATCCTGGTACCCGCAGCCCTGGAGGGCGCCATCGACGGAGCCGAAGCCGAGCGGGTCCGTGCCCGGTTGGTCGCCGAAGCCGCCAACGGTCCGGTCACCGACCGCGCCGACGCGATCCTGCACGACCGGGGCATCACCGTGGTGCCCGACGTGCTGGCCAGCGCCGGGGGCGTCACCGTGTCCTGCTTCGAGTGGCAGCAGAACCAGCGTGAGGAGCGCTGGAGCGCCCGCCACGTCGCCGACCGCCTCGAGCAGCGCATGCAGCGCTCGCTGGACGATCTATGGGCGGGCGCGGCCGCACGGGACCTGGATCTGCGGACCGCGGCGATGGTCCTCGGCGTCGGCCGGATCGCGACCGCGATCGAGGAGCGCCACGGGGTGGACATCTCCCGCGAGCTCGCGTCCTGAGCGAGCCTCTACGGTGGCGTCCTGTCGTGCGGGGTGCCACCGGGAGGAACGAGAGGTGAACGAGACGGCCGGTCCCACCAGCGGTACCGAGATCCTGGACACGTTGATCGACGACGTCCACATCGGCGACAACCTCGTGATCGCCGGCGACGACCGGGCACCGCTGGACCTCATCGTCGATCGCTTCGTCGCCGCCGCTCGGGGCCGCCTCCCGCTGGTGATCGTCACCGTCGCCGAGCCCTGGTCCGGACCCGTTCCCGACCGCGTCACCGTGCTGGACTGGTCGGCCGTCACCACCGGCCGGACCCCCGAGCTGCCCGGCGCGCTGCCCCCGGACGCCGACCTGGCCGCGGCGCTGGCCTCGGTCCGTGCCGCCGACCACGCGGTCGGCACCGGCGCTGCCTTCGTCTTCGACCGGCTCAGCGCGGTGCAGGCCGCCTGGTCCGACACGGCCGCGCTGGAGCTGTTCCTGTCCCCCTGCCCACGCCTGTACCGACGGCGCAGCCTGGCACTGTGGCCCATCGAACTGTCGGCTCACCGGCCGACGTTCCTGCGGCGGCTCACCGAAGTCACCCAGGTGGTGATCGAGATGGTCGCGGAGGAGACCGCCGGCCCCACCGACCCCCCGACGTTCGTGCTGACGGTCCGCAAGGCCGACGGGCGCGGCAGCGAGGGGGTGGGCCGCAGCCGTCGGGCCACGGTGTCCGACGGGGACCTGCGTCCACGCGGCGAGGCGACCAGCACCCGGCAGCGCCTCGGCTCCCTGATCCGCGACCAGCGCCTGTCCCGGGGGCTCTCCCAGGCGGAGGGCGCCCGGCGCGTGGGCATCTCCCCCTCGGCCCTGTCCCAGGTGGAGCGCGGGGTCCGCGGCCCCGGGGGCGACACGCTCGTCCGGCTGTGGGAGGTCCTCGGGGTGCCCTTCGGGCCCCGCCCCGATGCCGACACGGGCTACACCGTGTCCCGGCGCAGCGGTCGCGAGCGCCGCGTGCTGCAGGAGGGTCTGACCGGGGAGCGGCTGCTCGACGACGCCGTCGCCGGGGAGCTGTGGCTCGTCGAGGTCGCCGCCGGTGCCCATGGCGCGAACGGCCCCTTCGCCGTCAAGGCACCCGAGGCGGTCACCGTCGTCCGTGGCGTGCTCGACGTCACGCTGGAGGGCCGGACCGAGACGCTGCACGAGGGCGATGCCCTGCTCGCCACCGACGCCGCCATCGGTGGTTGGTCCAACCCGGCGACCACCTCGACGGAGGCGCTGTGGCATCTGCTCCCGGCGCTACGGCCAGACGTCCCTCGCTGACCGGTCCCGCGTGGGGTATCGTGAAGCCCAGCTTCATCGCCCATCGGTCGCCCTTGCGATCGATGCGCCTATCGCAAGGAGGTCGCTCATGGCTGCCAACATCACGGCTGTCCGCGGCCCGGTGGTCCTGACCTCGGAGGGTCGCACCTGGGTCGAGCAACGGGTCGCCCGTGGCTACGACCGTCTGGCACGGATCGACGCCGACCTCGCAGCGGAACGGACCGAGGAACTGGTCACTGCTCGGGAGCAGCTGCGCGAACAGCTCGACGAGCTCGAGGCCGTGCTCCGCGACGCCCTGTCCCCCGCCGACATCATCGACGACCCCTCGATCGTGGAGCTGGGCGACGAGGTCGAGGTCGAGTTCCCCGACGGTGAGCGGGAGTCCTTCCTGGTGGTGCACCCCTTCGAGGCCGGCATGGACGAGCACCGCACGTCCAGCGACTCGCCGCTGGCCCAGGCCGTGCTCGGCCAGCGGCCGGGCGACAAGGTGACGGTGCGCTCCCCCGCCGGTGACTACGACTGCACGATCGTGCGTCGCGACCGCATCGGCTGACCGGTCTCGTGGCCACCCACGAGCGGGAGCTGACCGCACCGGTCGACCTGTGCACCCCCGATGGCCGCCGCCTCAACCCGGCGGCGCGGGGCTGGTCGCCACGGACGGTACTCCGCGCCAACCTCGCCGGTGGCTGGGGTCGGACCAAACGCTGGGACTACCACGCGGTGCTCAGCCGAGACCTCGCGGTGTCGTTGGTCTACGCCGACGTCGACTACCTCGGCATCGTCGGCGTGTGGTGGGCGCACCTGCCGACGGGGCGCAGCGGCGGCCGCGAGGTGTCGGTGCCCCTGGCGCGGGGGATCGACCTCCCCGACCGCTACGGCACTGCGCCGCTCGGGTTCCGTCACCACCACCTCGGTGTCGAGGTGGTCGACGATGCCGACGGCACCCACCTGACCGCGAGGTGGCGGGAACGTGACGGGCGGATCGGCCGGCTGGAGGCGGCCATCGCGTGGCCACCCGGGCACGGCACCGTGGACGTGGTGATCCCGTGGAGCGACCGACGGTTCCAGTACACCTCCAAGCACCAGGCCCGCCCCGCCACCGCGATGCTGGTCGTCGGCGACGAGCGCTACCAGCTCGGCGACGACGACGAGGCCGCCTGGGGCGTGCTGGACGTCGGCCGGGGTCGCTGGCCCTACCGCACGCGCTGGAACTGGGGCGGTGGCGCGGGCCGGGCGCAGGACGGCCGGGTGGTCGGCCTCCAGGTCGGGGGCAAGTGGACCGAGGGCACCGGTGCCACGGAGAACGCCACCATCGTCGACGGACGGGTGACCAAGATCGGCGACGAGCTCGAGTGGGAGTACGACTGGCACCATCCGATGGCGCCGTGGACGGTGCGCTCCCCCGATGGGGCCCTGGCGGTCACGCTCACCCCGCGCTTCGACCGGCACGCACGGACCGAGGCGCTGGTGCTCGGCACCGAGGTCCACCAGGTGTTCGGCGCCTGGCAGGGACACGTGCCGGGGCCCGACGGCGACCGGCTCGAGATCACTGACCTGGTCGGCTTCGCCGAGGAGTCCCGGTCACGCTGGTGATGGCACCGAACCGAGCCCGTCAGTCCTGACGCTTGGTCTGCTCGCCCTCGTGGCCGGCAGCCTGCCGCCGCTTCTGCTCGGCCTGCTCCTCGAGCCGCTCGGCCTCCTCCTCCTTCTGTGCCTTCTCCTGCTGCGCCTCGCCCTCACGCGCGCGACGGCCGCCCACCGCTCGCCGGACCAGCACGAGCGCCGCCCCGACGGCGATCAGGACCAGGACGAGGCGGTCAGGCGCCAGGCGGTCGAGCCGCAGCAGCCACTGCTGCGCCGTGAGGTCGAGCTGCGTGGTGTCGGGCAGGCCCGGCAGCGACAGCACACCGCCCGAGGCGACCAGCCAGGCCCCGATGGCCGCGAACAGCCCGCCGGTCACCAGCGAGGTCGTGTGCAGCTCCAGCCGGCCGACGTGGAACGCACGGCCCCTGAGCCAGCCTCGCCGCGACAGCTCGAACCGCTCCCACATCCCGGCGAGCAGGAACAGCGGGGCGGCCATGCCGAGGGCGTAGACCGCCAGCAGCGCCGCCCCGTGAGCCGGACGGCCGTCGAGCGCGGCGATCGTGAGCACCGCGCCGAGGATCGGCCCGGCACAGGATCCGGCGACCCCGTACACGGCACCGAGGCCGAACACCGCCGCTGGGGAGGTCCGTCCGGCCAACCTGGCCTGGGCACCGCCGGTCAGCGACGGCAGCCGACGCCCGAGCCCGAGCGCGGTCGCCACGCCCAACGCGACGAGCAGCCAGCCCGCGCCCACGATGAGCCGGTCCTGATGCTGCAGCAGCAGGCGGCTGGCCAGGGCCGCCCCGGTCCCGAGCGGCACCATCACCGCGGCGAGCCCGGCGTAGAACACCCCGGTGCGGACCAGCAGCACTCCCGGTCGGTCGAAGGCGTAGGCGAAGAAGGAGGGCAGCAGCAGCGCGCCGCAGGGGCTGAGCAGCGTGAGCACCCCGCCCAGGAAGGCGGCGAGGTAGCCGATCTCCATCACGGCAGCTCCGCACCCGCCTCGAGCGCCGCGTTCTCGATCACGCTGACGAACACCTCCAGCGGCTGGGCACCCACCAGGGGGTAGCCCCCGATGATGAAGGCCGGGGTGCCGGTGATGCCGAGCGACTGGGCGAGGACGGCCTCGCTCTGGACGCGCTCGGCGAGCGCCGGATCATCGAGGTCGGCCTCGAAGGCCGCGACATCGAGGTCGAGATCCGCCGCGACGTCGAGCAGGAAGTCCCGGCCCATGCGCCCGTCGGCGCGACGCAGGTCGGCTGCGAACAGGACCTCGTGGTAGTCCCAGAATGCGTCCTGCTCGGCGGCTGCCTGCCCGCCGAGCGCCGCGAGGAACGCCTCCTCGCCCTGGAAGGGCAGGTCGCGCCACTCGATGCGCAGGAGACCGGTGTCCACGTAGCGCTCGATCAGCACGGTCTCGGTGTCCCGGGCGAACACCCCGCAGAACGGGCACAGGAAGTCGGCCCACTCGATCATGACCACGGGGGCGTCCACCTCGCCGAGCGCCCGCGGGTCGTCGGGGTCGCGGGTCGCCAGCGCGTCGAGCTGGGCGCGCGCCTCCTCCTCGGACACCTGCTCCTCGGCGATGGCCTCCTGCTGCTCGGGGTCGGGCTCCACGACGAGGTCCTCGGCGATGTCGTCGAGGGGGTCTGCGGCGGCCTCCGACCCCGCCGCAACGCCACCGTCGGCACCGTCAACGCCGTCGGCGCCGTTCGAGGAGGATCCGCCGGTCATCGCCGCGACCGCCAGCGCCGCCACCACGACCAGCACGACGGCAGGCGCGAGCAGGCCGCGGGACCCGGCGCGCTCCGTGCTCGGCTCCTGGCCGGCATCGGGCGCGCCGTCGGTCACGCCGTCGGTCACGGTCGACGGGCTGTCCTGGGTGGACATGGGCGCTCCTGGCACGAGCATCAGGTCGACGCGGTCCGTGCACGGTCCCAAACGTACCTAGCGCGCGAGCTGTTCCCGACCGCCCTCGATCCCGCGGCCGCCGCTGCGCCCGCGGTGCTCGCCCTCGCGCTCATCGTCGTCGCCGGCGCGCCTGCGCTGGTGGCGTTCCCAGAGCAGCAGGGAGCTCGACTGGACCAGCACGGTGACGATCAACGCTGCGACCATGGTCATGGCCGTGATGGCCCCGAACTGCGCGACCGGCAGGAGGTCGGAGACCATCAGCACGGCGAAGGCGGCGGTCGTGGTGGCAGCGGAGCCGGTCAGGGCCGCGCCGGTCGAGGCGATCGTGCCACGGACCGCATCCTCGGCGCGGTCAGCCCGCTCCCGCTCCTCCCGGAACCGGTTGCTGACGTGGATGCCGTAGTCGACACCGAAGCCGATCGCGACCGAGGCGATCGTGGCGGTCAGCGCGTTGAAGGGCAGGCCGAGGATCCACATCGCCCCGAGGACGATCGGCACCGCCAGCAGGGTCGGCACCATCGTGATCACGCCCAGCATCGGACGCCGTTGGCTCAGCAGATAGAAGACCACGAGCAGCGCGAGCGCCGCCCCGATGCTGAACAGGATCTTCTCCACCTGCGCCTCGACGAGGAGGTCGAGGGTCTCCTCGACGACCAGCTGCTCGCTGACGACGATCACCTCCGCACCGGCGGTCTCCAGCGGCTCGGCCGCAACCGCGAGCGCGGCAGCGAGCTCCACCGCCGCCTCCTCACCTGCCTCGGTGGGCACGATCGCCAGCCCGAGGTCCCGGTCCTCCGACAGGACCTGGGCGAGGTCGTCCTCGGCGAGCGCCGCCACTCGGTCGTACACCACCTCGAGGTCGGCGTCGGCCGCGGGTCGTCCGTCCTCCCAGCCGAGCCCCGGGAGGTCGATCACCAGGGCCAGCAGGTCAGCGGTCTGCTCCCCGAGCTCATCCATCGGGTAGCCGAGGTCCTCGAGGAGCTGCTCCTCCACCTGCTCGGGTGGGGTGGCTGCCAGCGCCTCGGCGGTGTCGCCGCCGAGCGTGGCGAGCAGCTCGTCGCGGAGCTCCTCGGCAGCCCCCTCCCGGACGAGCTCGGCGATCTGCTCGGGATCGAGGACCCCGGCGAAGGCCTCATCGGTCGCGACACCGGGCGGGAGCCGCCCCTCGAGCCGCCCCTCGAGGTCGTCGAGGTCGTCCGGCTCGTCGAGGTCGTCCGGCTCGCCGAACCCGTCGAGGTCGTCTGCCACCTCGAGGTCGGGTCCGAGGTCGGGTCCGAGGTCGGGTCCGAGCTCCGGAGCGTCCGCGTCGACGTCGACGTCGTCGGGCAGCTCCTCAGGCAGATCCTCGAGGGTCAGCTGCCCTGGCAGCGGCACGAGCACGGTCACCGGCAGGTCACCGATCGCGACCTGGGCCTGCTCGACCAGCTGCTCCTGCACGAGACGGCCGGCCTCGGCGAGCTGCTCCACGAGGCTGCGCGGGGTGATGATCTGGGCGGCGTCGCCCGCCGTCTGCACCTCGTCGACATCGAGGAGCCGGTCCTCCACGTCCGCGAACGCGTCCAGCAGTGCCGGATCGGTCAGGTCCCCCTCGACGAGCAGGAAGGTCTCCTCGGTGACATCCCCGCCGAACAGCTGCTCCATCGTGGTCAGCAGCCGGTCGGCGGTCGTGCCCTCCGGGATGAAGTCCTCCTGCGAGAACTCGGTGTCGAGGTCGATCGCGGCGATGGTGCCGGCGACACCGAGCACCGTGCCGCCCACCAGCACGACGACGGGGCGGCGGACCGCGAGCCCGGCAGCAGCGCCGAGCACACGGTCGAAGACGCTGTCACCGCTCCGGCCCGGCTGGTGGGTCGGCAGCTCGGACCGGCGGTCCACGAGCTGCCGCACCGTGGGCACCCACAGACCCATCACCAGGAAGGCCGCCAGCATGCCGACGGCCACGATCACGCCGAAGTCGGCGATCGGCGGCAGCGGGCTCCGGAGGTTGGCGAGGAACCCGACCATCGTGGTGATGGTCACGAGCAGCAGGGCGACGCCGACGGTGCGCACGGCGCGGCCGGCGGCGATGGCCGATGCGCAGTCGCGGGCCCGTTCCTCCCGGAAGCGGGCGGTCAGGTGCACGGAGTAGTCGACGCCCAGCCCGATCAGCATCACCGGGACCGCGATCGAGGTCTGGTTGATCGGACCGATGATGCCGAGCAGCTCCGGACCGAGCAGTGCGGCTGAGCCCATCAGCCAGACCTGGACCAGCAGCAGCCCCGTGACCGCTATCACGACGTCGGTGACGGATCGGAACTGCACCCACAGCAACACCACGATCCCGAGGAAGGACAGCACCAGCAGGATGGGCAGCTCCTCGAACAGCTGCGCCTGCAGCTCCTCCTCGAGCAGCTCCACGCTGAAGGGGTCGACCGTCACGAACCCGAGGTCCTCGATGTCGAGGCGGTCACGCAGTTCGACGCCTGCGGCTTCCCGCTCCTCCCGCTCGAGGCCCGGTTGGAAGCGGACGGAGACCAGCCCACCGCGGGCGGTGGCCCGGTCGACGTCGAGGTCATCGGAGTAGAGCGCACGCAGCTCGTCACCCTGATCCTCGAGGGCCTGCTGCAACAGCTCGGCCACGAAGGGCGGTGACAGGTCAGTCGGGTCGAGGTCGAGCTCGCCGAGGCCGGCCAGCACGGGGCTGTTGTAGGACAGGATCGGCGGCTGGCCGGGCGAGTCGTCCGCGAGCGCATCCCCGATCGTCTCGTCGACGAGCGTGGCGATGCGCTCGCCGGCGTCCAGACCATCCGGCGACAGCACGTTCCCGCCGCGCCCGGCGTCGACGATCACCTGCAGCCCACCGCCGCGGATCCCGAACACCTCATCGATCCGCTCGAAGGCCTGGGACAGCGGCGCGTCGCCGGCGTACTCGGCGATGTCGGTCTCGACCACCAGGAAGACGGTCAACGACCCGAAGCCCACCGTGGCGGCCACGAGCACCGTGAGGACCCAGGCCGGTCGGTGCTCGACCCATGCTGCGAGGAGATCGGCGACCCGCTGCACGTTGGGTGCACACTCCTTCGCGACGGGACGGTGCGATGACGGTGCGGCCGGGTCTGGACGAGCTCCGGACAGGGGTGGACCGACCCCGGTGCGGGCATCCTGGCACCCTGAACCGTGGCACCCTGACCAGTATGACCAGCCTGCCCACGCCCCGGTGCCACGACCCCCGGCGTCCGACCGGTG
>PWEU01000205.1 GCA_003554005.1 Nitriliruptoraceae bacterium | reverse complement strand
CCGTGCGTTCACCACCTCGGGGGTGAGCCCGGTCAGGTGGGTCAACATGCGCACCCGGTCGGTGTTCTCCTGCCGGAGCTCGCGTTTGCGCTGGGTCCGGGGCACGGTCAGCGTGCCGGCGAGCTCGCCGGCGCCGGCGATCGGTGGGGGCGCGACCAGCTCGA
The DNA here is from genome assembly GCA_003554005.1 of Nitriliruptoraceae bacterium. Classification (GTDB taxonomy): domain Bacteria; phylum Actinomycetota; class Nitriliruptoria; order Nitriliruptorales; family Nitriliruptoraceae; genus T1Sed10-7. Next base: position 15,994 of record PWEU01000205.1, on the reverse strand, counting down.
TCTCCATCGTGAGCGCCGCCGGATCGTCGACGATCAGGTCCTCGTGATGGGCGTCGTCGAAGATGCTGGCGGACTCACCGTCCAGCGGGGTGGCGGAGATGGCCTGGAACAGCGACAGCTGGTCGTCACCGTCCGTCGGGAGCTGGTCGAGCTCCACGCTCGGCTGGTCCCCGTCGTCCTCGCGGCGCTTGAGTGAGTGGGTCCGGGCCTCGGCGAGCTGGGCCGCGTGCGCGCGGAGCCTGGCATCGTCGGGCAGGAACATGAACGCCTTCTGTCGGCGGTGCGCCCCCTGCCAGCGCCCCAGCCGGCCGACAGCCTGTCGGAAGAACAGCTCGGTGACGGTCGTGGTGGCGTACACCCCGACCCGTAGGCGGGGGATGTCGACGCCCTCGGACACCATCCTGACCGCCACGATCCACGGGTCCCGGGACCCCGCGAAGGCGGCGATGCGCTCGCTGGCCTCGGGGTCGTCGGAGGTGACCACGACCGGTCGCACGCCCTGACGTCGGCGGAGCAGCGCGGCGACCGCGTGGGCGTGCTCCACGTCGATCGTGATCGCGAGTCCGCCCGCCTCGGGCTGCTGCTGGCGGAGCCGCAGCAGCTCGGTGTGGGCCTGGTCGAGCACGGTCGGCAACCACTCCCCGTCGGGGGACAGGGCCGTCCTCAGCCGTTGGGACGAGGCGGTCCGGTCCAGGTGATCGTCGAAGGTCGCCGACATCTCCGTCCCGTCGGGCGCGGTCCACTCCATCTGCCCGCCGAGCCGGGGGAAGAACACCGGCCGCACCACCCCGCCGTCGCGCAGCGCGTCGGCGTAGCCGTAGACGTGGTCGGCGACGGCCTCATCCTCCTCGACCCACGGTGCGTCATCGGTCGGGCCGTAGGTCACGAATGGGATCGGGTTCTGGTCGCTACGGAAGGGGGTGCCCGACAGGGACAGGCGCCGAGCGGCGGACTCGAAGGCGAAGGCCACGCCGTCCCCCCAGGCGCGCTCGCCCCCGGCGTGATGGATCTCGTCGAGGACCACGAAGGCGTCGTCGGCAGGCCCGCGCAGCGTCGCCGGGTTCGCGGCCACCTGCTGGTAGGTCACGGCCACACCGTGCATGTCGGTGGGGAAGGGGTCGCTCGAGGCCCAGCTGGGCTCCAGCTGCAGTCCGAAGGCCGCCGCGGCCTCGGTCCACTGGTGCTTGAGGTGCTGGGTCGGGGTGACGACGACCAGGCGTCGGTGCGGGTGTCGGGCCAGATCGCGGAGGCCCGCGGTCAGGGCGAAGGTGGTCTTCCCGGCGCCGGGCGTCGCCACCGCCAGGAAGTCCCGCTGGGTGCGCTGTTCGAAACGGTCGAGCGCGTCCTTCTGCCAGCGGCGCAGGTGGAGGGAACGGCGCAAGAGGAGACACCTCGGTGGGAGCGGTCGGTGCGAGCGGTCGGTGCGGCTCGGACAGGACGGGAGGCCGCGGCGCGAGGACCGACGGTAGCGGCCGAGGGTGACCTCGGATCAGACGAGGGGGTCGGCGACGAGGTCCAGGAGGTCGTCGCCGTACCGCTCCAGCTTGGCGGGCCCGATGCCGGGACAGGCACCGAGCTCGGTGAGCGTGGTGGGCTTGCGTCCGGCCAGCACCTGCAGGTGCCGGTCGTGGAACACCAGGTAGGCGGGGACCCCGTTGCGGGCGGCGACCTTGGACCGCCAGGCGCGCAGTGCCTCGAACAGGGCGTCGTCGGGCTCGGGCCTGTCGACGCCGCGGGTGCCGGGTCCAGTCGCCGGGCCGAGCCCCCTCCGGTTCCCCGCCACCTGCACCTGCGCGCCGTGGGCTATCCGCACCACGGGCCGCTCGCCCTCCTCCTCGTCCAGTTCGACGACCACGTGGTGGCGTCCGAGCTTGCAGATGCGCCCGGCGAGTCCGCCGGGCAGCGTCACCTGAACCCCGACCGCGGCGCGCAGCCGGCCGTCGGGGAGGAAGCTCGGGGCCGCCGTCGTCAGCTCGTCGTTCGGGACCGGCTCGGCGCGGCGCCCGGGCTCGGTCGCGCCGGCGCTGGTGGTACGCGCCAGCTCCTCGACGAAGGGTGAGGTGCGCGCCTGGTCGCTGATCACGTGGAGCGAGCGCTGGCAGCGGGTGATGGCCACGTGGAAGACCCGGCGCTCCTCCTCCTGGTCGTCCGCGAGCCGGTGGGGGAACAGCCCCTGGTTCGCGGCGAACACCACCACGGTCGGCCACTCCATGCCCTTCACCCGGTGCACCGTGGACAGCGTCACCCCGGTCGCCTCTCCCGGCACCCGGAGCCGCTCGACGAGCCAGCCGGCGAACGCCGCGGGATCGGGCTGCAGGGTGGCCAGCTGCTCCAGCGCGTCAAGGTCGTCGCCGTGGCTGGAGCCCTCAGGGCGGGTCCGGGAGGCATCGAGGGCGTCCATCGCCTCACCCAGCCCGATGCGGTTGCGGACCACCCACAGGCACCGGGCGGTGTCGGCGCCATCGGTGATGGCGGCCTCGAGGTGCCGGAGGTCGTCGAGGTAGCCGGCGAACCGCTCGCGGTGGGTGCCGTCCAGCTGCTCGCAGACCTGCTCCAGCGCTCGGATCGACCAGCGGCTCCCGCGGGGCAGGTGCGGTGTGACCGCGGACTTGACCTTGCGGGCGGGGCGGTTGAGGGTGTCGAACACGTCCTCGCGGCGCAGCCGATCGGTGTCCAGCCCGAGCCGGAGATAGGCCAGGGCGGTGCGCACCCCGGTGCGCTGGAGGACCGAGGTGTCCAGGGGCGCGGTATGGGCGATCCCCTTTTCGGTGAGCGCCACCTGCACCGGCAGCAACGCGCTGTTCACCCGCGCGAGGACGGCGAGCTCGGCGGGGGCGGCACCGTGCGCGAGCTCCTCGATGACGATCGCCGCGGCGCGGTCGGCCATGCTGCCGCTGGCCACGCGGTGCACCGCCAGGCCGTCGCCGCTCACGACGCGACCTCGCCGGTGGCGGTCGCCAGGTGGGACCGGATCGTCTTCGGTACTCGCTGCCGGTTGTGCCCGAGCAGCCGGACGGCACCGTCGACGACCGCCGGTGGGCAGCGGTAGTTCACCTCCAGCGCGTGGTGGGTCGCACCGGGGAACCAGCGGTCGAAGGTGGTGAGGTGCTCCGGGGTCGCGCCGGCGTAGCTGTAGATCGTCTGGTCGTCGTCACCCACGGCGAACACCTGCAGCGACGGCCCGGCGACCAACCGCACCAGCAGCAGGAACGCGGGTGTGAGGTCCTGGAACTCGTCGACCAGCAGGTGGGTCCCCCAGCGCTGGACGGTCGTCCTCAGCTCCGGTCGCTGTAGCAGCAGCTCGATCGCGCGGTAGATCTGTTCGTCGAAGTCCAGCAGCCGCTCCTCGGCCAGCAGACGGCGGTAGCGGTCGAAGACCTCGGCGAACCCATCGATGTCGCCTCGCTCCGCCTCGACCTCGGCGGGGTCGCGGAGCGCCAGGCGGACCTCGCCCAGAGCATCGAGGTAGGCCTGGAACGGATCCTGGTTGGGGATGCGGGCAGTGCGGACCAGGCGGTCCAGGATGCGACGGACCTCCCGCTCGTCGATGACCTGCCGGCGTTCGTCAAGGCTGCAGATACGCAGGGCGAGGGAGTGCAGGGTCCGGATCGACGCGTGGAGGTCACGGGTCCGTTCGCGCATCTCCTCGGCGGCGCGGGTGTTGTAGGCGAGTGCGGTGACCAGCTCCGGTTCGACGCCACGGTCCCGGAGCAGGTGCCGGAGCCGAGCGGTGAGCCCCCGCGTCTTGCCCGAGCCCGCCGGCGCGATCACGCGCGCGGGTCCGAAGCCGTGGCTGACCGCTGCGAGCTGGTCGGTCGCCAGCTCCTCCGACGGCAGCATGGCACCCTGCCCCGTCAGCCTGCCGAGCGAGATCGACTCGCGGTGGACGAGCTCCGGGGGCTTGCCGGTGGTCGCCTCCGTCGGTAGCGGCACGGACAGCGGGCCGCGGGGACCGCCGTCGACGAAGGCGTGACGCCCGTCGGGCAGCAGCACGTCCGCGGTGTCACTGCGGCTCGCGGCGGTGCGACGCTCGGCGAGCACGCCGTGCCACCACCTCGGTGTGCCGCCACGCAGGTCGTAGCTGTTGGCCCAGGTGAGGAAGTGCAGCGCCTCCCGGTGGAAGGCGTGATCGCGGGACAGCGCGTAGGGCGGGGTGTCGGTCGACTCAGGGGCTCGGGCCGCATCGTTGTCGACGGCGAGCTCGATGACCGTGCGTCGGCGCTTGAGCCAGCGCGCCCGGAGCACGGCGACCATGGCCGCCGGGTGGGCCAGCACGTCGTCGTCGATGACCAGTCGTCGAGCGCCCTCGAAGCCCGGTGGGGTGGCGGCACCGGGATCGACGACGACGTTCCGGCCGAGTGCATCGGGACCGGGGAAGCTGGCGGCGGGGGCGACGGGGGACATGCCCGCGGAGGCTACGCGGTGGGTGGGACCCAATGGGTGGTGTGTTGCCGCCGCCTGTGGAGGGGGCGCGAGCTCACTCGGTGCCGTGCCAGCCGCGGTCGAGCAGGACGGCCAGAGCCCAGGCCATCCCCTGGTCGCCGGCGGTGATCCGGAGTTGCTCGAGCAGGTCCTCCGCCGTTGGCAGGGTGGTGTCCAGGACCTGAGCGAAGCCGGCCTCGTCCAACCAGGCGGCGTGCGAGGCGGCGACGGGGAAGTGGCCGAGCTCGAGGTGGCCGGCCACCGCGTGGGCCTGGATGCGTTCCCAGGTGGGCAACGGAGCGTCTCCGCTGACCAGCCCACCGAGAAGTGGTTGCTCGGCCACGGATCTGAGCTCCTCGACCGCAACCTCCCTCGGGCCGTCGGGGGCGTCGTACCGACGCAGCGCCTCCCCGGCGACCTCCATCAGCCACGCCCGGCCGAGCAGCTCTCGGACGGTCAGTTCGTTCGCCACCGCCGAAGGCAGACCGAAGGCCCGCCGAGCGGTGTTGGCGGCCACGTCCCGGGGGCGGAGGTCGTCCGCGGCGTCGCCGGCGTCACGGTCGGTGCGCCAGGCCCGGGCGTCCTCCGCTTCGTCGGCGCGGCTGATACCCACCTCGGTGCCGCCCGGCAGCACGCAGACCAGCTGGGTGACGCAGAGCACGTCCTCGCCGTCGCCGCCCTCCTCGGTGGTCATCACGACGAGCGCATCCGCCGCGCCGGGGTCCAGCACCCCGTCAGCCCGGAGGTCGACGTCGATGAGCTCCACGTGATCGGCAGCGACCGCCCGCAGGCCGACGATGGCGCGGCGGTCCGTACCGACGCCCCGCAGCTGGGGCTCCAGCTGCAGCAGCACGTCGAGAGCCCTCTCGGGGGTGAAGGCCGCGTCCATCACATCGGTCATCTTGGGTCTCCAGTCACGGGGCGCGCCCAACGTCAAGGTCCGCCACGGGTTCGGACCAGGGGCCGGAGGGGACGAAGGAACCGGCGGGTTCAGCCGGCAGCGACCTCGTAGCCAGCTTCCTCGATCGCGGCGTGGATCGCCTCGTCGTTGGCCTCACCATCGACGGTGACCGTCCTGGCCTCGATGTTCACCAACACGGTGGCGACGTCGTCCAGGGCGCCGACCTCCTCCTCGATGGCCGACTTGCAGTGGTCGCAGGAGATATCGGGGACGGAGTAGGTACGGGTGGCCATGCGGTTCCTCCTCTTGCGGGTTCTGGTGTGGTGGCGGTCCCTAGCGCTTGATGAGCCGGTGGACGACCTCGAGGGCCTCCTCGACCTTCTCGTCAGCCGACTCGGCCCCCTGGTCGATCGCGTCGCGCACGCAGTGGCGGACGTGCTCGTCCAGCATCGTCGTGGCGACGCCCTGGAGGGCCTTGGGGGCCGAGGAGATCTGCGTCAGCACGTCGATGCAATAGCGATCCTCCTCGATCATGCGTTGAAGACCGCGGATCTGTCCCTCGATCCGGCGCAGACGGGCCTGGAGTTCGTCGCTACGTTCGGCGTAGCCGTGCATCTGCTGTCCTGGTTCCTCGACCGACGATCACAGACTATCGGCAGATGCCCCAGGGGGGTACCGCTATCGGGCGCTCCGGAACCCCGATCGGCGTCGATGTCGCAACATCCCTTCACGGGTGCCTCAAGATCGTCTCGTATCCGAGACTTTCTGCAGCACCACGGGAGGTGAGGACATCAGGATCCGGGTCGCTACGGCGGCAGCGAGGCGACAGACTCGGGCCATGGACGGCCGCCGAGGTCGACCCGTACCGCACCGAGGTGGCCGATGACGGATCACAGCACCGCGTCCGCGCGCTGGCTCCGCGACTACGCCCGCGTCGCGGCGGCCATCGCGTGGCTCGACACGCACCGCACGCAGCAGCCGGCCATCGCGGAGGTGGCGGCGGCGCAGCACCTCTCCCCCGGTCACCTGCATCGCACCTTCACGCGCTTCGCCGGCGTGCCCCCGCACCGGTTCCTCCGCTGGCTCACCGCCGGGGCGGCAAGGGAACTGCTCCGTGACCGGGCGACGGTGCTGGACACCGTCGCCGCCACGGGGCTGTCCTCGCCCGGGCGGCTGCACGACCTGACGGTGACCCTGGACGCGGTCACCCCAGGTGAGATCGGTCGTGGAGGTGCCGGGCTGACGATCCGCTACGCGGTCCACGCGACCCCGCTGGGCGAGGCGCTGGTAGCGACGACCGATCGAGGGGTGCTCTCCCTGCGGTTCCTGGATCCGCCCACCTCCCACGGGGCGGCCCTGGCGGAACTGGCCGGCGAGTGGCCGGAGGCGCAGCTCGTCGAGGAGCCCGATGCGACGCGGGCGGTCGTCGATCACCTCGCGGTCCTGTTCCGTGCCGGGCGGTCGGGGGAGATGGACCGCGCGGCTGCGGCCGCGGGCGAAGGCGCGCCGAGCGTCTCGGTCCTGGCCGTCGGCACGAACCTGCAGGTCAAGGTGTGGGAGGCGCTGCTGCGGGTCCCCGAGGACCGGGTGGTGACCTACACCGAGGTGGCACGGGCCGTCGGCCGGCCAGCCGCTGTCCGAGGCGTCGCCAACGCCGTGGGGCGCAACCCCGTCGCCGCGCTGATCCCCTGTCATCGGGTGCTGCGGTCCACCGGCGAGCTGGGCGGGTATCGCTGGGGCACGCTGCGTAAGCGTGCGCTGCTGGCGCGTGAAGCCGCTCGCTCTCCGACCCCCGTGGGATGACGGGGCTCCGCCGGAGCTCCCGCGCGACCCGTCCTCCGCTCACGCTCAGAGCCCTAGGCTCCGCGGTGTGCACGAGCGGTGGATGCAGGAGGCGCTGGCCGAGGCGGACGCCGCCACGGCCCACGACGACGTGCCGATCGGCGCGGTCCTGGTCCACCAGGAGCGGGTCGTCGCCCGTGGGCACAACCGCCGTGAGGTCGACCAGGATCCGACCGCCCACGCCGAGATCCTCGCCCTCCGCGACGGCGCACGCCACCTCGGCGCCTGGCGGCTCAGCGGGTGCACCCTGTACGTGACCCTGGAGCCCTGCGTGATGTGCGCCGGCGCGATAGTGCTGGCCCGGGTCGATCGCGTCGTGTTCGCCGCCGACGACCCCAAGGCCGGCGCCGTCGGCGCTTTGTACGACGTCCCCCGCGATCCACGGCTGAACCACCAGGTCGAGGTGGTCCGGGGGGTCATGGCCGAGGCCTCGTCGGCCCGGCTCAAGGCGTTCTTCACCGCTCGCCGCGGACGCTGAGGCAGGAGCGGGCACCGGCCTTGGTGCGCAGCCACGGTTGCCGGGCGCGACCGCGCCTGCGTACCCTCCGTCCGGCCTGCTCCGGCAGGCTTGGAGGGATCGCATAGTCCGGCCTAGTGCGCCCGCCTCGAAAGCGGGTAGACCTTCGGGTCTCGGGGGTTCGAATCCCCCTCCCTCCGCCGCATCGCCCCAGGTCAGAGGTGGTTCCCTTCGGGGAGCCGCCTCTCTCCCTCTGCGGAACCGGCCGACCACCGCTGGGCGTGACCCCGCGACTCCGCCGGGGTGGGCTGCACGGTCAGCCCTCATCGCCGGTGATCGAACGACGCGGTTCCGACGGGTCGTCGTGCTCCATCGGGATGTCCATCGCGTCCCGCTCGTCCCGATCGCCCGGTCGCTCGGATCGAGGTCCGGCGGTCTCGCGCCGCCCCGGAAGTGGCTGCCCCCAGTCGGGGTAGCCAGACCCTGCGACGGTGCGCTCACCGCAGGGTCGCTGTACTTCTCGGGTCGCCCACCCCTGCACCCCCGGGCATCCCGGTGGCGGAGCCGGATCACGCTGACCGGTCGGCCGGCCATCGGATGGCACGGTCGTCGCGGTGGGCGAGCCAGTCCTCGATCCCGTCGGCCAACGGGGTCAGCTCCGTCTGGATCCCCGGCTCCAGCCGGGCAGCGCCGCCGCGGGCCGTTCGCAGCCGACGGGTGGCGTGCTGGAGCCCGCGCGGCCCCGATGGGCGTGCCGCCGCCAGGAAGGCTCGGGCGGCCGGGGTATCCGGCAGGTCACGGGTACGGGAAGGCAGCGACAGCTCGACCCGCCAGGCGTCCTCGGTCTCGGGGTCCCTGGTCCCCCCGAGCTGGTCGAACAGCGCGAGCATCGGCGCGTTGTGTCGCAGCACGTAGCTGCGGAACCGCGTGATGCCCTGGCTGCGGGCGCGCGCTGCCAGCGCGCCGAGGAGCAGCGTGCCGGCGCCCTGCCCGTGGTGGTCGTCGGCGACGACCACCGTCGCCTCCGCGACGTGGCGCTCGAAGGGGTCGCGGACGTAGCGGGCGACCCCGATACCCGGCTGCTCGGGATGATCCAGGTCGATCGCCACGATCGCTTCGTGGTCGAGGTGGTCGACGTCGGTCAGGTAGTCCAGCTGCCGGTCGGTCAGCTCATGGACGTGGCCGTGGAAGCGTTGGCGTCGGGACGCCGGCGACAGCCGGTCGAAGCCGTCGGCCAGCTGGGTGCGGTCCTCGGGTCGGATCTGGCGTAGCAGCGTCGCCGTGCCGTCCCTGAGCGAGGTCCGTCGACGCCACTGCCCGGGGAGCACCGTGGTCGAGTCGAGGTCCGGTGAGGGGGCTGGGGTGGTCCTGCGCATCGTGGTCTCCGTGGTGGGTCAGTTGGCCTGATGGTCGAGATGAGGAACGGTGTGGCCGAACCGAACTACTCCCAGGATGTCGTGCTTCATTGATAACATCTTGCGGTTTGAGGGTGAGATATCGCCGCTCGATTGTTCGGAGAGGACAAGAGACGTGACCCAACCTGTCTCCACGGACATCGCTCGGCGAGCCAGCGACCTGGGGCTCCCCGAGGAGGTCGTCGCCACGCTCAGGGCGCAGTTGCCGCAGGTCGCGGCCCGGACCATCGCCGCGGTCACCGCCGAGGTCCCGCAGTACGGCGACGGTCTCAGCGAGGACATGGCGACCGGGATCGCCGCAGGGGTCGAGATGGCCCTGGGAGCCTTCCTGCGGCTGGCGGCCGGCAGCGATGAGCCGGAGGACCCCACCTCGGTGCTGGACGCGGCCCTGGAGGGCGCCTACGACCTGGGGCGGGCGGAGGCACGCAGCGGGCGCAGTATGGATGCGCTGTTGTCGGCCTACCGCGTCGGTGCCCGTGTCGCGTGGCGGGAGCAGGGGGAGAGCGCCGTGAGGCACGGGGGGTCGGCGACCAGCGTGGTCGGTTTCGCGGCGCTGGTGTTCGCCTACATCGATGAGCTCTCGGCGGCCAGCGCGGCCGGGCACGCCGCGGAGCTCGCGAACACCGAGCGGATCCGGACCCGCTACCTCAGCGAGCTCGGACAGGCGTTGCTGGGCGGTGCCCCCGCCGACGTGCTGGCCGCCCGCGCCGAGCGCGCTGCCTGGCCGCCGCCGGAGACGCTGACCGCGGTGCTGCTCCCGGTGGCCCGGGTCCACGAGGCGGTCGGTGTCCTCGACCAGCGGACGCTGGGGCTGACCGACGACCCCGCCACCGGGCTGCTCCCGGAGCGCTTCGGGGTTCTGCTGGTGCCGGAGGCCGTCCGCACCCGGTCCGCGCTGCTCCGCGCGCTGCAGGACCGGGCGGCGATCGTGGGCCCGCCCCGACCGTGGCTCCGGGCAGCCTCGTCGTACCGGCGCGCCCTGCGGGCGCTCGAGGTGGTCACGGCCCGGGACGGGGCGCCGGTCGACACCGAGGAGCACCTCACCGCCCTGGTCCTGGCCGCCGATCCCGAGGCACTGCAGGACCTCCGCCAGCAGGCACTCGCCCCGCTCGAAGGACTCACCGAGAGCACCGCGACACGGCTGACGGAGACGCTGCGGTCATGGCTGCTCCACCATGGTCGCCGCAGCGCTGTCGCGGCGGACCTGGTCGTCCACCCGCAGACGGTGCGCTACCGGATGACCCAACTCAGGGAGCGGTACGGGGATCGACTGGAGGATCCTGAGGGGGTCCTGCAGCTCACCGTCGCGCTGGCACTGGATGGTGGTCCGTGACCTCGACGCAGCCGCGACGCCGCGGTCCGTGTTGACGGCGAGGGTCGGTTCCGGGTAGGTCTCCGGTCAGCAGACAGGAGCAGCGATGGCCCCCCTTCCTCCACGGACCAGGCTGTGAGACCCACGACGGCGCTGTCGCGTCAGGGGGTCGCGATCTGGTTGGACGACCTGTCCCGTCGACGGCTCGACTCCGGTGACCTGGCGCAGAAGGTCGACGAGCTCGACGTCGTGGGGGTGACCACCAACCCCGCGATCTTCCAGGCCGCGATCACCGGTTCCGACGACTACGCCGCGGACATCGCGCGGCTCGCCGCCGAGGGCGCCGATGCGGAGCGCATCGTGCGCGAGCTGACCACCGAGGACGTGCGTCGGGCCTGCGACCTGCTCCGGCCGGTCTGGGAGGCCACCGACGGCCAGGACGGTCGGGTGTCGATCGAGGTCGACCCCCGCCTCGCCCACGACACCGACGCGACCATCACCCAGGCCCGGGAGCTCTGGGCGGAGGTCGACCGGGACAACCTGCTCATCAAGATCCCCGGGACCCCGGAGGGCCTGGGTGCGATCCGGCAGGTCATCGCCGACGGGATCAGCGTGAACGTGACGCTGCTGTTCTCGGTGACCCGCTACCGCGAGGTCATCGACGCCTACTTCACCGGGCTCGAGGACCGCGTCGCCGCCGGGCAGCCGATCGACCAGGTCTCCTCGGTCGCATCGTTCTTCGTCTCCCGCCTCGACACCGAGGTCGACCCGCGGCTCGCCGATCTCGACACCCCGCAGGCCCGCGCGTTGACCGGGACCCTTGCGGTCGCCAACGCCCGGGCGGCCTACGGTGCCTACCTGGAGGTCGCGGACGGGGATCGGTGGCAGGCGCTCGAGGAGCACGGCGCCAACCCCCAGCGGCCCCTGTGGGCCTCCACCGGGGTGAAGAACCCTGACTATCCCCCCACGCTCTACGTCACCGAGCTGGTCGCGCCGGGCACTGTCAACACCATGCCCGAGGCGACGCTGATGGCCGTGGCCGCAGCCCCTGCGGTCACCGGCGACAGCATCACCGGCAACCTCGATCAGGCCGAGGCCACGCTCGCCGGGCTGGGTGAGGTCGGCATCGACCTCGATGAGGTCACGGATCTGCTCGAGATCCAGGGGGTCGCCAAGTTCGAGGACGCCTGGAACGGGCTGTTGGCCACCGTCGACGCCGCTCGGTGACCTTCGGTGCCGACCGTGGTCGGAGCGTCGGCCGGGGGTCGTCTGTCCCAGGAAGGGGGGCCTTCCGGCCCGATACCGAGCGACGCCGACCGGTTTGTCTCCCCTCGGTCGACCCGGCCGTGAGGAGGTACCCCATCGAGCACCTGAGACCGTTGGCGGTGTTCCTGCCGCTGGTCGGCGAGCCGTCGCTCCTGCGGTCGGGCCTCGAGGGCGATCCGACCCGCTGGCTGCCCGACGCGCACGACCTCTTCGATGATCGCTGGAGCACGGTACTGCACGGTGCGGGCTGGTCACACCGGGTCGCCGTGCGGGTCGGGGCACCCTGGGAGTCGACCACCCCCCTGTGGCGCTCGTTGTCCTGGGAACCGGCGCGCACCGAGGAGTGGGAGGCGGACCGACCGGTGCGTCACCTGCCGACCTTCGACGGCGAACTGGGGCTGTTCGTCTCCGGCGACATCGCCTCGTTGGCGATCGAGGGCCGCTACCGCGCCCCGGGTGGCCCGTTCGGTGCCATGCTGGACGGCCTGGCGCTGCACAGGGTCGCACGCGGGACGGCGAACCGGTTGCTGGAGGACATCGCGGTGCTCCTGCGCGCCGGTGCCGACCAGGTGCGCACCGGAGGCAGCCCACCGCCGTCGTGATGAGCGTCGCCCACGGCTGAGCGGTTCCGCATCGCGCAGAACCCCGAGCCGGGTCACAGCTGCCCTACCTGCTGTGGCTGCCGAGCGACCGCGGAACGCCGGGTCGGTGGCCAGCAACGCCGGGCGGCACCCCGCTACCCACCCTGGTCGTGGGGAGCCGGTGTGGTCAGCGCCGTGGCGAGGAGGGTCACGAGGCTCGGAAGGTCCGCCGCGATCCCCGCCAGCAGGTCCAGGTCGAGCACCTCGAGGGTGTCGTCGGCGGTGTGGGCGAGACCGCCGAGCAGGGCGTGGACGTCCTCGGTGGTGATGGCCACCGCGGGGATGCCACGCAGCGCGAAGATCGCGTGGTCGCTCTCGACCCAGGGCTCGGCTGGGACCCACCGGTCGTGGCAGGTGACCCAGTCGCCCAGCTGCGACGCCACCGGCTCGGGGCAGGCCAGGGACGTGAGCGAGGTGCGGCGTCCGATGAGCCCGACCCCGTCGAGGTTGCAGGCGCCCACGACCCTGCCGAGGTCGGTGGCCGCCAGCCACGCCACCTCGCCGCAGGAATCGATGTGATCCTCACCGTTGAACAGCACCACCTCGACCGGCAGGCCGTCGAGGTGGCCGAGCTCGGTCAGCGCCAACAGGATCGCGACGCTGGCGGCGTTGTCGAAGGCGCCGGGGGTCGTCGCCTTGGAGTCGAGGTGGGCGCACAGCACCAGCCGGCGGTCGCTGTCACCGATCCGCGCCGACAGGTTGACGCCATCACCGGGATGGACAGCACCGGAGACGACGAGGTGGAGGTCGTCGCCGGGCTGCAGGTCACACCCCAGCTCGGTGGGGATCGTGGTCGATGGGAAGGGGAGGTCGGGGTCCTCGAGGATCGGCTCCCAGTGATCGGACACGGCCACGACGGCCGTCGGCGCGAGTCGGTGCAGGGCGGCTCGGATCCGCCGGTGCTCGGGGAGATCGAGGAAGGGGAAGGCGGCGGGGAGCAGCTGCCCGCTGGCCAGCTCGTCGGTGAGCACCAGCACCTCTCCGGCAGCCGTGGGCAGCGCCTCCAGCTGGTCGATGCCGGCGACCGGCACGGCCCGTCCGCGGACGTCGCCGGCCGGGCTGTAGGGGTTCGGCATGACCCCGACCGGGACGCCGCCGACCTCGAGGTGGCCGTCCCCCGGCTCCCACCAGCGGGTCGTGAAGGGCGCGGCCAGCGGCGGGTAGCCAGCGTTGGTCAGGACCTGCTCGACGTAGGCGGTCGCCTGCCGGTTCGCCGGGGAGCCCGGCGGGCGCGCGCCGACCTCCTCCGCCAGCACCTGCAGGTGCTGGCGGATGCGCTCGCGGACCCCGCTCACGTTCGCTCCTGTGGCCCTGCTACGGCCTCGGCGGGCTCATGCCGGGGCCCCGGCGGCGTCGACCACCGGCCCACCGCTCGGCTCGTAGGCGCAGTAGGGCTCCTCGGCGAGGTGGTCACCGGTCACGGCGTAGGCGCGGGAACGCGATCCACCGCAGACGTTGCGGTACTCGCACCTGCCACAGCGGCCCCCGAGCAGGCTCACGTCCCTTAGTTCGCGGAACAGCGGCGCCTCGCGGTAGATCTCCGGCAGCGAGCGTTCCCTGAGCGAGCCGCCGGGGACGGGCAGGAAGCCGCTCGGGTGCACGTTGCCGATGTGGTCGATGAACACGAACCCCCGGCCGGCGTTGATGTCCAGCGGAGGTCGCGGCACCCGGGTCGGTAGGTCCCGCTCGGCCAGGAGGTCGTCCAGCGCGGCGCGGAGCCGGCGGTAGGTGGCGCCGAGACCGAAGCTCACGGCCGGGTCCACCTCACCGGCGCGGCGCCGCTGGAGGATCACGCGACGGAAGTGCGGCGCCTCGGTGGTCTTCACCGCGAGGTGGCGGGAGACGTCCACCAGCCAGTGCAGGACGTCCTCGACCTCCTCGGGCGGTAGGGCCCGGAGCGCCTCGCCGCGGCCGGTCGGGACCAGGAGGAACACGCTCCACAGGAAGGCGTCCAGGTCGATGACCTGCCGCAGCAGCTCAGGCAGCTCGCCGACGTTGCCGGCGGTCACCGTGGTGTTGATCTGGAGCCGCATGCCAAGGTCCACGATGTCGCGGCAGACCGGCAGGGTGGCGTCGTAGACCCCTTCGATGCCGCGGAAGCCGTCGTGAGTGGGTGCGGTCGCGCCGTCGAGGGAGATCGAAACGGCCTTGGCCCCGGCGGCGGCTGCCGCCGCGAAGCGCTCGCGGGTGGCCTTGGGGGTGACCGAGGGCGCCAGGGCCATGCTGAGCCCGGCCTGCTTGCCGTAGGCGATCAACTCCGTCAGGTCATCACGCTCGAAGGGGTCGCCGCCGCTGATCACCACCATCGGGCTCGGCGCACCGAAGCTGGCGATGTCGTCGAGCAACTGCTTGCCCTCCTCCGTGCTCAGCTGCAAGGGGTGCGGCTCGTTCTGCGAGTCGGCGCGGCAGTGTTGGCAGACCAGCTGGCAGGCCCGGGTCGACTCCCAGATCACCAGGAAGGGTCGCTGGTGGACGTCCTGATGGACCTTGCGGATGGCGGTGCGGCCGTGTCCGTTCACGTGCGGATCTCCTGGAGTGCGGTGGTCAGGGTGGTGGCGGCGCCGGTGGCCGAGCGCAGGCAGGAGGACAGCCCGGGGCCGTGGTAGGGGGCACCCGCCACGACCACACCGGGGAGGTCACGGGCGAGCGCCGAGCGGATGGTCGCCAGGCGCTGGTGGTGACCGACCTCGAGCTGCGGCATGGTCCTCGGCCAGCGTTGGACGGTGACCTCCAGAGGATCGACGTCCAGCCCCGTGGCCTCGGCCAGCTCTCGGTGGAGCCGCTCGACCAGGGGCCCGTCATCGAGCTCGATCGCCCGGTCGTCGCCCGCACGGCCCGCCGACGCGCGGATCAGGACGCGGTCGCCGTGGGCATGATGTGGCCACTTGGTGGACAGGAACGTGGCGGCCTTCAGCAGCTGCGGGCTGGTGCTGGGCACCAGGATCCCCGTGCCAGAGGCGATCGTCGGGAGCGCTGCGGCCCTGGCGGGGTAGGCCAGCGCCGCCACCACCACCGAGGCGGCACGGAGTTGCCCGAGGGTCGCAGCTGCCGCCGGGCTGCCCTCTGACAGCAGGTCGCGGGCCACCGCGGCCGAGGTCGCCACCACGACCCCGTCGACGTCGACCGGTCGCTGACCGTCGACGGACAGCCGGAGGCGACCGCCCTCGCGGGTCACGGCGCTGACCCGGGTCTCCAGACGGATCTCGACGCCTGTCGTGCTGGCGGCCAGGCGTTCGGTCATCGTGCCCATGCCGGAGGTCAGGGTGACGAAGGCTGGGCTGGCGCTGGGCGTCGGGCGTCGGCGCAGTAGCAGGGAGCGGTGCTTGGCGGTCAGCGCCGCCAGCTGCGGTGTCGCCGCCTGCAGGCTGAGGGTGCGCACGTCGCCGGCGTGCAGGCCACCGAGCAGGGGATCGACCAGGCGGTCCACCACCTCGCTGCCGAAACGGCGCGCGAGCTCCTCTCCGACGGCGACGTCCTGTCCGCTGCGGGCTGCCGGCAGCAGCGGCTCCAGGCCGGCGCGCAGCATGCCCAGTGGGGAGAGCACCCGGGACCGCAGGACCGGGCCGAGCCTGGACGGGCCAGCGGGGGTGAAGCCGTCGGGCAGCGGCCGCAGACCGCGCTCGGTCCAGATCCAGGTCGTGGCGCGGTTGGCGCCGACGAGTTCCTCCGACAGGCCCAGCTCCTCGAGCAACTGCAGTGGCCCCGGCGCGGCCGTGAACACCGACTCGGCACCGACGT
>PWEU01000385.1 GCA_003554005.1 Nitriliruptoraceae bacterium | reverse complement strand
TCCGCATTCCCCCACACCTGATCGGCGGATTCCACTACCTTCGCACCGGCACCCACATACTCCTCATCGCTGATAGAGGAGCCCACTCCAGCACCTCGCTCGATGAAGACCTCATGACCGAGCTGCCTGAGCTCATGCACTCCGGCCGGAGTGATCGCCACTCGATACTCGTGAGCTTTCACCTCTGAAGGTATGCCTACGCGCACGCTATCTCTCCTGATGCAAGACCGAATGAGCAGTGCTCTATCGCACGTGGCCGTCCACTGCGGCAGCGACATGGTCAACCGCGGTGAGCAATTCATCGAGGACCGCTTCATCGGCGATCAGCGGCGGGGAAAGGATCAGCATCGTCGCTCCCCGGTCGTCGGGCCGAGTGATCAGCCCGGCCTCTCGCATGGCTCGCGGCATCACTTCCCGGACGAGCTCGACCGACTGTTGGTCGGTCAGCGTGCGACCGCTCTCGCGATCGCCGGTGAACTCGATCGCGTAGAAGAACCCCGTACCACGCCACTCAGCGATCGTGGGATGAGCGTCCGCCAGCGCCGTCAGTCCTGCCTGGAAGCGAGGCTCAAGGCGGCCAACGTTCCCAAGGACATCCTCGTCATGCAGCGCCTTGAGATTCGCGGTCGCGACTCTGGTGGCGACAGGATGCGCGCCCCAGGTCGCGCCGTGCGTGAACACGCCTCCCGTGGGGGAGTCCATGAGGCCCTCCGCCAGCTCCTGCCGGATCAGAACGCCGCCCAGAGGCGCGTAACCCGAGGTCGAGCCCTTGGCGAAGGTGAGGAGGTCGGGGACGACGCCGAACTTCTCACTACCGAACCAGGTACCGAGTCGGCCATAGCCGCTGATCACCTCATCCGCGACCAACAGGATGCCATAACGGTCACAGATGGCTCGGAGTTCGGCCCAGTAGCCCTCCGGGGGCACAAGTGCCCCACGTGAGTTCTGCACCGGTTCGGCGAAGACAGCCGCGACGGTTTCGGGGCCTTCCTCTTCGATGGTGGCGACCAACTTCTCGAGGCTCGGCAGCTGAGCGGCGGAGCCTTGCGCAGGCACCGACTCCCCCAGGGTGTTCGGGATGTGCCGCACACCTTCCAACAGCGGCCCGAAAGGCTCCTTGTACTTGGGGATCCCGGTCACCGACAGGGCACCCATGGACGTACCGTGGTACGCCATGTCTCTGGCGATCATCTTCGTCCTACTCGCCTCGCCTCTACTGCGGTGGTACTGGCGAGCGAACTTGATCGCCGACTCGACGGCTTCTGAGCCTGAGTTCACGAAGAAGACGACATCGAGATCGCCGGGCGCGAGTCCCGCGATCTTCGTCGCAGCTTCGACCGCGGCGGGGTGGGCAGCCGACCAGTTCGGCCAGAAATGGAGCGTCTCCATCTGCTCTGTCGCGGCTGCGGCGATATCTGAACGTCCATAGCCGATATTGACGCAGAACAACCCGGCGAGTCCGTCGAGGAACCGCCTGCCCTCCTCGTCGAACACATGGCAGCCCTCGCCCCGGACGATGACCGGCAGCTGTGGCGAGTGCCAGGCCTGCCGAGGCGTGAAGTGCGGGAAGAGATGTTGACGAGCGGTGGCTCGGACATCGGAACTCTGCATATCGGGTCTCCTCATCTCCCTGTCCCAGCCGCATAAGGGAGGGAATCCGCCGGCACGGACCGGCAACCACAACGAGCCGGATCGTGCACTGCCCTGTCGGCGTGATCAGCGCCGATCAAATCTCATTCACCTCGGCTACCAGGCGATCGAACTGGAACATTCGTGCAACTTGCAGCAGCTCGATGCTGGAGCCGAGGCTGGGATGCTGGTTGAAGGACGCATTCCTGCATGCGGTCCGCTGACTGGTGCAGATATGGGATCTGGCGCTTGGCAGGTTCCGTCTTGACAGCAGGGGAGCTCGGATCGCTGCTAGGCACGACTACCAAGCGAGAGATCACGTGTAGGCCTGGTACTTCTCGAGGAACCGGACGGGCTTGGAGAGCGCATCCTTTCGGAACGGATCTCCCAGTTCCCGGGTGCACATGATCTCGATGACCGTGGTCTTGCCTTCGTTCAGCTGTCGTTCGAGTGCTTCCTTCATCGCCACACCGACATCATCGAGTTGATCCACTACCACGCCCTCGGCACCCATAGCTTCCGCGATGCCGGCGAAGCTCGGATTCTCGAGCTCCTCAGCCACGAACCGACGGCCGTAGAAGTCGACCTGGTTCTTCTTCTCCGCGCCCCACTGGCGATTGTGGAACACGACCGCCGTGATCGGGATGTCATCACGAACAGCAGTGAGGATCTCCCCCATGCTCATAGCCCAGGCACCGTCTCCGGCATAGGCCACCGCAGGGCGTTCCGGTGCGCCCGCCTTGGCGCCGATGATCGTGGGAAGCGCATAGCCGCAGTTCCCGAAACTCATCGCTGCGAAGAAACTGCGCGGCTGCTTGAAGCGCAGATACGAGTTCGCCACCGAGTTGATGTTCCCGATGTCGGTCGAGACCATGACGTCATCGGGGAGCGCCTTCTCGAGTTCTCGGAGTACCTGCCGCGGATGGAGCCAGTTCCGCTCGTCGCTTTCAGCCTCGGCGATCACCGCCATGCTGTAGTCGTCGGTTTCATGCGTCCAGCGGTCGAGCTCAGCTTCCCAGGAAGCCTTCTCGGATCGGATGCGATCCGCTCGCTGCTCTCGCGTCGCGTCGCAGGCCAGTTCCCGGTTCGCGAGCCGTTCGGAGAGCGCCTCCGCGGCGGCCCTGGCGTCGCCATGGATCCCAACCTCGATCGGCTTCACCAGGCCGAGCATCGTGTGGTCAGCATCGACCTGGATGATCTTGGCATCCTCGGGCCAGTACTCGAGACCATGTTGTGGCAGTGTGCCGAACGGCCCCAAACGAGAGCCCAAGGCGAGCACGACGTCGGCGTCGGCGATCAGCTTCATGGCTGCCTTCGAGCCCTGGTAGCCCAACGGACCTGTCCACAGTGGGTGATCGGCAGGGAACGAATCGTTGTGGAGGTAGCTGTTCACCACCGGAGCACCGAGGCGCTCGGCCAGCGTCCTGCATGCGTCGACCCCGTCCGCCATCACCACCCCGCCCCCGGAGATGATGACCGGGAAGTCGGCGTTGGCAAGGAGTTCAGCAGCCTCATCGAGGCTGCGCGGCCCACCAGCGCCACGTTCGACGCGCTGAGGACGTGGGATCTCCACCTCGATCTCACCGTAGAAGAAGTCGCGAGGGATGTTCACCTGGGTGGGGCCGATCTCAGAGATCGCTCGGTCGAATGCGCGAGCGACGAGTTCAGCCATCCTCTTCGGATTGTTCAGGTGAGCCTGGTATTTCGTGAACTCTTGGAACATGGGAAGCTGGTTGGCTTCCTGGAATCCGCCCAGACCCATACCCATCGTCCCGGCCTCTGGGGTGACGATGACGACAGGACTGTGCGCCCAGTACGCGGCGGCGATCGCTGTCACACAGTTACTGACCCCCGGTCCGTTCTGGCCGATGACGACCCCGTGGCGGCCCGTCACCCGTGCGTAGCCATCAGCCATGTGCGCGGCGCCCTGCTCGTGGACCACCGGGATGAAACGGATCCCAGCCGGCTCGAAGATGTCCATCGCGTCCATGAACGCCGAGCCCATGATCCCGAAGATGTCGGTCACTTGGTTCGCCGCCAACGTCTCGACGAACGCTTCCGACGGCGTCATCTTCTGCGGTCCGACGTGACTCGGCGCCGATGCGGCGGTGTCCAGCTTGTTCATGGTGTGTACCCCGATGGCCCGTGGGTT
>PWEU01000361.1 GCA_003554005.1 Nitriliruptoraceae bacterium | reverse complement strand
CATTTTCAGCTGATTCTTCTGTCCAAATATCCCAGGCTATTATTTTCCGACTATATAGATCAAGAATGAGATATAGATAAAAGTAAATTCCTCTAGCAGGACCGAGCAGCCAGGTTATGTCAGTTTTATCCCGACATCAGAATAAAACTGATTATTCCGATATTAAAGTTATTCCGATCTTTCGTAAAAATGATAGATAGATAAAAGACAAGTCATTGAAAAAATCGGAATAACTTTTGCTACATATTATTTCAGTCCATAAAGACGTTCAATGGTTTCATCATCCAGGTCTACCCCATTGAATGTTTCGGTTTTACGAAGAGGATGATTTGCAGCGGTTGCTTTCTCAATGGCGGCCCTCTTCATTTCCGTATCAGCATAGGCATATATTAGAGTTGTCTCAAGATTAGAATGACCAAGCCATTCAGAAATCAGTGGCAATGGTACGCCTTTTCGATACAGATTCAATGCTCTACTATGGCGAAACATGTGTGGTGTTACTTTTTCCGGGACAGTTGAGCATTCAGACCTAGCCATTGTTGCATATTTTTTAACAAAACGTGCTACATTATCATCTGACATATGGTGCTTCTCTTCATGAATTACTGTGTAAAACAACGGAATTTCAGACTTCTGTTCCTTATGGAAGCGTTTTATATAGCTTTTGTAATGCTGAACGGTCTCCCTCATAATAGGAATCATACGGATTTTCTTTCCCTTTCCGTGGACTATGATATATGGAGAGTTTGAATCTACTATAACATCTTTGGGCATAAGGTTAAGAATCTCACTATTACGTGCACCTGTATCATATAATAAAATCATAAAGAACTGGTCTCGATGGCCTCGACGATTCTCCGGATCGGGTTGATCTAGTATCGCATTGAGAGCTTCTTCATCAAAGTGATTGACAGTCAATTTCTTTTCTTCTTTGCGTCGTGCCACCTGCCCAGCACAATGATAATAGTCATTACATACGGGTTCTCTAATTCCGGCATATTTCAAAAAAGCACGTATAACAGAAAGGTGGTGGTTCTGTGTTGAAGCACTGCAATTACGATCATTCTCAAGCGATTCAAGGAAATTATTGATGGAATCTACTGTGACATTTGAGAAAGAGAGTTCCTTCATCTGAAGATTTTTACAACTGCACAAGAACCTAAGATATAAATTTAGTGTTTTGCGATAAGACTTGATTGTATGCTGGCTCACAGAACGCTGTAATGGAAGA
The DNA here is from genome assembly GCA_003554005.1 of Nitriliruptoraceae bacterium. Classification (GTDB taxonomy): domain Bacteria; phylum Actinomycetota; class Nitriliruptoria; order Nitriliruptorales; family Nitriliruptoraceae; genus T1Sed10-7. The sequence goes on along the minus strand of PWEU01000361.1, from coordinate 2,550 downwards.
TACACGGTCAGATACTCTTTAATTAACTCGAAAAAGCGTTTATCCTTAATCTTCATACCCTGGAACCTCCTGACTACAGTTCCAGTCTGCCAAAGCTGACAAATGATAGTGCTCTGGGACAAGATGAATATAATAAGCAGTATATTCAAGAGATGAATGGCCCATATAGGTGCTAAGATAGGGAAGCAATAAAGATACATCCTTCTCATCATGTATCCACTTTGTTATTATCCTCGTCGCAAAGTTGTGACGCCAGTCATAAACTCTAGGTCTACGGCAAGAGTCGAATGAGATACCAGCAAATTTCCAACACTTAAAAAATTGTTGCTGTATCCATCTGGCTGAATAAGCTCCGCCGTTTGGATTTTGAAAAAAGAAGTCACGTTCCGGTAACCTTGCCTTCATGAGGTTGTCATATTGTCTGCATAAGTCGCACATATCTGCTGACATTATAACATTACGATCTTTGTTTCTTTTTGAATCAGTAATGTGAAGAACACCTGTATTAAGATTAACATCCTGTAGTTTCAGAAGCCTTACTTCCTGTGGACGTAGCCCACAGCAATATATTAGGCGAAACAGCACCGGGATAATGAATTCCCTGTATACAGAAAGCGGGTGGGGTGGTAAATTATCTGCACCATAAAAGAAACTCTCCATCTCTGAATCTGTATACAAATATGGCATGAAAGAGACATTTTTGCCGGCAAAACCCTCTGGAATTATATAGGCTTCCTTACCAATACTGGCAACATACTTAGAGAATCCTCTTAGTATGTTGGTTCGAAATTGTAAAGTATTTTCCTTTTCGTTTGCACGCAGGGTACACCATGACTCAGCCATCGGCTGTGTTAGGAGCATATCATCTGGATAATGCTCAAGGCAGAACTTGTCAAATGAGTGTAGTCTTCTTGCATACGTATCTTCTTTATTGCCAAGTGAGCACCGCAGGGTTATATATGATTCAATGTCATTTGCGAATATGCTATTAAATTTATACTTCATCTGTACACCTCCGATTTCACTGTTATGCTTTCGAAATCGAGTGCACATATGCTGAGTTTGGATTCTGTGAGAGGAAGGTAGCATTTCAGGACATCTCGGCTTTGATGTCCAAGTATCTGTGAAATGGTTTCCGGATTAGATGAAGTATCAAGCAACCATATACCCATGCTCCTGCGAAATGCATGGAATGACTTCCCATCATGTGGTTTTTTTTCAATGCCAGCAAGTTTCATGTGCTTTACAAGGATGTTGCTTATGCTGGATTTATCACGCATTTTATGGGCAGGTTTTGATTCTGTTAGAAAAACATATGGGCTATCAGAATCTGGCCGTCCGTTCAATATATAGTCTGATATCGCTGAGCCAGCTTTTGCATCAAGAGGAAGTGAGACACCATTTCCAGTCTTACTCTGAATGAAATGTATAGACATCTGCCTCCATCTGATATCTGATAGTTTTAGGTTCGCTATGTCAACAGAACGAATCCCTATTAAGGATGCAAGAAGCAATACAGCATAGTCCCTTTTACCAGATGATGTACTCCTATCAGGCTGTGACAAGATATTTCCTATATCTTCAGTTGAAAATCCTGGATATACCTTTTTTCTTGAAGCAGGTAGTGAAAAAGGGAGTAATCCCGTTGAAACCTGTCTGAACCCCTTGTCATTCAGGAAAGTACAGAGTAGCCGCATGACATACACGACGTTATTCATGCATCCCTGATGATTCTGATATTCCTTCTTCAAAAATGAATACAGTGTCTCTTGCTGAATATCATCCATATCAGTGATTCCTAGTTGCTGGATGTAGTAAAAGAAATCCCTTGCAATTGAATAAAGGACAGGAACTGTATTCTTTCTAACATTAAGACTTTCTTTAAAATCTTCAGCAAGCTGCTGGTATACAGGTTCAAGCTGGTGCTTGTATCTACTCACAATAGGATACTGATCGCGGAAGGGATTTCCGTTATAATAATCATCTAGCATTGCTAGCGCCCGGAGAATGTACCGACAATCAGAGTAATTAGATGACTTAATATCATCTGGCTTCCTGTAGAATAAATCGCGAATTTTATCATTGCAGAAAGTATCATATTCATTTTTTTTGTTCTCTTCATAGAATAGTTGAATTGTGTTACATGCTTTTTTATACCTCCTAATAGTACGATCGGAACGGAATTTGTGACAATAGTCAAGTATTGCCGTAACCCCATCTTTAATAGGTTGTTTGCTCATACAGTCTAGCTCCTTTCTGATTTTGAACTTTTTATAGTATCAAAATCAGAATAAAAGCTATATCTGTGTAAAGCAAATGTTATTCCGATTTTTTTACAAAGAAATTGTTTAATATATTGCTTCTTAGCAAAAAAATCGGAATAACTTTTATATCGGAATAATCAGTTCCCCATACATGATTGGGGCGACCTGGCTTTACATTCCGTAGCAGATAGGGGTAGACATATTGAGCCCTGTTACGCTTGCTCAGATTAGGGCCAGGGTAGAAGACTCGAATACCCATTTCCCTCATATATCTCTGTATACGCTT
>PWEU01000037.1 GCA_003554005.1 Nitriliruptoraceae bacterium | reverse complement strand
CCGGCTTCCCCGACCACGTCCCCTCCGCCGCCGGCGGCGAGGACGTGGTGCTGACGGGCCTGCGCCGGTTGGAGCCGCCGACCAGCGCCGCCACCGAGCTGCGCGACCTGACCGGACGGACCACAGCTGGGTTCTGGGAGGTCGCGCGCGCGGCGGCGATGCCGCCGGCAGCGAGCGGTGACCTGCTCGCCGTCCAGCCCCTGCCCGGCGGGCGGATCCACGTCGGTGCGCGTCACGGTCCCACCACCGCCTGCGGCCGCCTGCCGGTGCACGGTCCCGAGCGAGCGGCCGGTCTGATCGACTGCGCGCGGTGCCTGACGCCCCCGCTCGTCACCCAGCGGCACGAGGCCCAGCTCGCCGCCTACCCCGACCTCGTCGCGCTGGCCGGCCACCTTCTGGCGGGGGCAGCCGCCCGCCTGTCGCGACGCCTGGTGCACCGGGATCCGACCGAGGTTCCCGCGATCCTCGACGCTGCCGTCGGATTGATCGTCCACGGCTTCCCCGGCGCGGGCACCACGGACGAGGTGCTGCGGCTCGTCGCCGACCACGGCGAAGACGCGTCCGAGCCGGCCCGCGCCTGGGCAGCGGGCGTGGCACGGGGCCGTGTCGAGCGTGGGCTGCAGATCCGGCATCGACATCGGCAGCCCGGGCTCGCCAGCGAGCTGGCGGGTCCCGTGGAGCTCCTCGCACGACTGCTGCCCGCGGACGAGGCCGCGGAACTGCTCCTGGGGCTGCTCGAGCAGCACGGTCCCGACCCGGCGTTCGAGCCCGTGGTCCTGGCCGCGGCGCGTCGTGCCGGTGACACCGCCTCCGACCGGGTCCGCCGCTGGCGACGACTCCAGGAGCTCGCCGCCGCGCTGGCCGGCGCCCCGAGCCGACCCACCGGCCACACCGGCTTCGCCCACACCACCCATGCCACCGCCCCCACCCACGCCACCGCCACCACCCACGCCCCCCGGGCCCCGCAAGCCCCCCGCGCCCCGCAAGCCCCCCGCGCCCCGCAAGCCATCGCCACCCGGTAGCGACGCCCGGCCACGTCCGACCACGACCCAGCCGTCCTCCCAGCCCACACGGAGTCCCGATGCCAACCACCTCGACGTTGCTGACCGTGCTCCGAGCCGCCGGACGAGCCGACGTGCCGGTGCTGCTGTGGGGGTCACCGGGCACCGGCAAGTCCGCGCTCATCGGCACGCTCGGCCGCCTCGACGGCGTCCACACCTCGACGGTGATCGGCTCGCTCAGGGAGCCGTCGGACCTGGCGGGGCTCCCGGTGGTCCAGGACGACGGTTCGGTCGTGCTGGCGCCTCCGAGGTGGGCACGCGATCTCGCGGAGGCCGGCGGCGGCTACCTGTTCCTCGACGAGCTGTCCACGGCCCCGCCAGCGGTCCAGGCCGCCATGCTGCGGGTGGCGATGGAGAAGGTGGTCGGCGACCTGGCGCTACCCCCGGCGACCCGCATCGTCGCCGCGGCCAACCCCGCCGACCTCGCCGCTGGTGGGTGGGAACTCGAACCGCCGACCGCCAACCGCTTCCTGCACCTGACCCACCAGCCAGACCTGGACACCTTCGCCGACGGGCTCACGATCGGCTTCGACCGGGCCACCGACCACCGCGACGACACGCGGTTGCGTCCCGGGACCGACGCGGATCGGGCGCGGGCGACGGCCCAGGTGCTCGGGTTCCTCCGGGCGCGCCCGCCCCGGTTCGATGCCTGCCCGACCGAGCCCGGCCGCGGCGGTGGCGCCTGGCCGAGCCCGCGGACCTGGCACCACCTCCAGCGGGTGCTCGCCTTCCTGCCCCACGATGCCGAGGAGGCGCGACGCGCGGGTACCGTCGGGCTCGTCGGCGAGGCGGCCGGGCTCGAGTTCCTGACCTGGGTGCGCCACAGCGACCTGCCGGAGCCGGCGCTGGTGCTGGACGGCGTGATCGCGCTGGATCCGGGGCTGCGGGACGACCAGCGCTTCGCCGTGCTGTCGGGGGTGACCAGCGTCGCCGTCGCCCGCGGGACCGCGGAGGCCTGGGCCGCCGCCTGGGAGGTGGTCCGGATGGCCCCCGTCGACGTGGCCGCGGTCGCGGCCCGGCACCTGTTCGCCGCCCGGCCTGCCGACGCGCCCGTGCCGGAGGCGATCCTCGACTTCGAGCCCGTCCTGAGCCGGGCCGGGCTGCTGGCATCGTGACCGCCGAGGTGGCCAGCGGCGGCCGGGCGAGGAGCGGCGACGGGCAGGGGAACGGCGCCGCTGCGGCCACCGCCACCCGCCTGCTGCCTGACCACCGACGCTTCACCACTGAGGAGCAGGAGACGCTGTCGGCGGCGCGACTCCTCGCGCTGGACTGGATGCCCTACCTGGCCAGCGCACTGTTCGAGGTCGTGCTGGTCCGCAGCCCGGGGCTGGACACCTTCGCCGTCGACGACCGCTGGCGCCTGTACGTCGGCCCCGAGGCGCTGACGCGCTGGTCGGTCCAGGAGGTGGCCGGCGTGCTGCTCCACGAGGTCGGCCACCTGCTCCGCGACCACCACGCCCGCCACGCCGAGCAGGAGGTGGCCAACGGGCTGCTGTGGAACCTGGCGGGCGACGCGGAGATCAACGACGACCTGGTCGCGGCCGGCATCCCGCTGCCTGAGGGCCCGGTCACACCAGCGAGTCTCGGTGCCCCCGACGGGCAGCTCGCCGAGCGGTACTTCGCCCACCTCCTCGACCTCGACGAGGTCGCCGGCGGTCCCGGCTGCGGCTCCGGAGCCGGTGGGGAGGGGCTGCCCGATGAACTCCCCGACGACGACCGTGCCCACCCGGGACGCAGCGACCTCGATCAGGACCTGGTCCGTCGCGCCGTCGCCGAGGCGATCGCGGAGCACCAGACCGGCAGTGGCGTGGAAGCCGGGGCCATCCCCGGTGGGTGGCGACGGTGGGCGACCAGGAGGCTGGCGCCGCCAGCGGTGCCCTGGCGGCAACGCCTGCGGCGCGGCGTGCGTCGGAGCTTGGCCGTCACTGCCGGCCGCCTGGACACGAGCTACCAGCGACCGGGTCGTCGTCGGCTGCCCCGGATCGTCACGCCCGCCATGGTGCAGCCGAAGCTGCGGGTCGGGGTGGTGCTGGACACCTCGTCGTCGATGCTGCCCGGGCAGCTCGAGGCTGCGCTGGAGGAGCTCGACGGGATCTGCCGGCACGCAGGCGTCGGTCGTGATGACCGGGTCGTGGTCACCGCCGACGTCGAGGTCCATGAGGTGCCTCACCTGCGCAGCGCCGCGGAGTTGGCCCTGGTCGGTGGCGGGGGGACGGACCTCAGACCAGCGCTGCGCTACGTCGCCGGCCACCGGCTGCGCCCGCGCACCCTGGTCGTGCTCACCGACGGGTTCACCCCGTGGCCGTCCGCGCCGACGCCAGGATGCACGGTGATCGCCGTGCTGCTCGCACGGCACGACGACCTCGTACCGGACGACCCACCCCCGTGGATCGACACCATCCGGATCTCCCCACACGGGTGACCGGCGACGGAAGGCTCACCCTGAGCGCCGCCTCCGCCACGCACGCCACGCGCCCGTGCTCCACAGCGCCCAGGCGACCAACACCGGCTGGAAGGCCAGCCGCCCCCAGCGCGCGGCATCGCTGTCCAGCCCGAACGCCGCGGTCCCGGTCACCGCCTGGGAGATGTTGCCCGGCAGGATCACGACGAAGAACGCCGCGGTCAGCCACCCGACCGTCACCCGCGCTCGGGGCAGGACCAGCAGCGCCGCCCCCAGCGCCAGCTCGACCAGCCCCGACACGTACACGATGGCCATGCGGGCCGG
>PWEU01000292.1 GCA_003554005.1 Nitriliruptoraceae bacterium | reverse complement strand
GGCTGGGTGCCGTGGCACGGTCAGCGGGACAGGTGGCCGATGGCGGGGATCCAGCCACGGCGGCGAGGCAGATCGAGCTCCACCATGACCCTTGTTCAACGATCGAGGAACGGGAGGAACCATGCAGACCATCGAGCGATCCATCGACGTCGAGGTGCCGGTTCGCGCCGCCTACAACCAGTGGACCCAGTTCGAGGAGTTCCCGTCGTTCATGCAGGACGTGGAGCGAGTCGAGCAGCACGACGACACCACGCTGGAGTGGCACGTGAGCATCGCGGGTGCCGACCGGAGCTTCGAGACGACCATCACGGAGCAGACGCCCGACCACCGCATCGCCTGGAAGACCGAGCCCGACAGCGAGACCCAGCATGCCGGTGTGGTCACCTTCCACCGCTTGGATGATCAGCTGACCCGCGTGACCCTGCAGATGGACGTCGAGCCCGACGACATCGTCGAGCGGGTCGGAACCGCGCTCGGTATCACCGGCGCGGCCATCCAGCGTGATCTCGAGAGCTTCAAGGAGTTCATCGAGGACCGCGGCGGCAAGGAGACCGGTGCCTGGCGCGGCGAGGTCGACCAGAACCCCGAGGCCTGAGCCGCCTAGCGGGCCACCTCGGTGATCCCGACCGGGCCCGCCGGCTCACTCCGCTCAGCCCGACCAAGCCCGCAGGATCGCAACGACATGACCATCTCGTGGTCGATCGGTTGCGATCCTGGGGCTCATGCCTGGTGTCACGACGAGCGTGGCGTTCGTGGCGGCATGGTGGACCGTCGAGGGGCACCATCGTCGGAGCGACGCGGCGGATGTCCCGGCGGCGTCACGGTGGTCGGGGTGGCCGGATTCGAACCGGCGGCCCCCTGCTCCCAAAGCAGGTGCGCTAACCAAGCTGCGCCACACCCCGTGGGCGGCCGTAGCGTAGCGTCGCCCTGGGTCGTCCCGGCGCGCCCGGCGGTGGCCCCGCGGCCGCCTACAGCCCGCCGACGGCCCGTCAGCGGCACCGGCGTGGCCGAGAAGACGTCGCCCCTCGCCTCCGTCGAGCGCTGGCCGCCCACCGGCCAGGGGCGTCAGATGGACACCGAGCGCCACAACTGGAACCATCCGCGCCGTAGGTCCCGAGGCGGCGAGGTGCCGACGAGCGCCACGGAGCTGGCGGCGCACCGACCAGCCGACGGGTGTGGGGCCCGGCCCGATCGACGGAGGCGGACCGACCGCGCCCGCGCCACTGTCTGCACCCGGCCCCACAGCCCGCGCCTCCGGCACCCACGAAGGCGACCCCCCATCCCATGACGAGGAACCACCCATCGTGAAGACGTCCATCGAGACCATCGACCCGGTCCAGGTCAAGCTGACCGTCGAGGTCGAACCCAAGCGGGTCAAGCAGGCCTTCGACCGCGCGGCCCGTGAGCTCGCCAAGCAGGTCGACATCCCGGGCTTCCGCAAGGGCAAGGTCCCGCGCCGCCTGCTCGAGCAGCGGTTCGGTGCGGGCGTCATCGCCCAGACGGCCATGGAGGACGCCCTCAGCAGCTACTACGCCGAGGCCGTCGAGGCCGAGGACCTCCAGCCGATCGCCCAGCCCGAGGTCGACGTCGAGACCTTCGACGAGACCGAGGGCTGCGTGTTCACCGCGACGGTGGAGGTCCGTCCCGAGCTCGATCCGCCGGACCACACCGGTATCGGCGTCAGCTTCCCGGAGTGGGACGTCGACGACGACGAGGTGGACCAGCAGTTGGCGTCCATGCGGGAGCGGTTCGCCGAGGTGGACGAGGTGGAGCGGCCCGCCGAGGTGGGTGACCTGGTCACCCTCGACCTCGAGGTCGAGGTCGACGGCGCCAAGCTCGAGGACGCCACCGTCGAGGACGCGCTGTACGAGGTCGGTTCCGAAGGCGTCACGCCCCTGCTGGACGAGGAGGTCGTCGGCAAGGAGGCCGGCGACACGTTCACCTACGAGGACGTCCTTCCGGAGGAGTACCCGGAGCACGGCGGTCAGCAGGCGACCTTCCACGTCAGCGTCAAGGACGTCCGGGAGAAGACCCTTCCTGCGCTCGACGATGACTTCGCCACCTCGGCGTCGGAGTTCGACACCATCGCGGAACTGCGGGCGGACCTGAAGCGCTCGCTCACCCGTCGCAAGGTCGAGCAGGCCCAGCACGAGCTGCGGGGGCGAATCCTGGAGGCCTACCTGGCCCGGGTCGACGTGCCGCTTCCACCAGCGATGGTGGAGACCGAGGCCGCCAACCGGCTCCACGAGGTCGAGCACCAGGCCGAGCGGTTCGGCATGAGCGCCGAGGAGCTGCTCGCTGCCCAGGGCCTCAGCGCCGAGGAGCACGCGGAGCAGTCCAGGACCCAGGCCACGGGCGCGGTCAAGGCCCAGTTGGTGCTCGACGCCCTCGCGACGAAGATCGAGCCGGACCTCGCCCCCGCCGACATCGACCGGGAGATCGTGCGGCACGCCCAGGCGAACGGCGTCGCGCCGGATGAGATCGCCCGGATCATCCAGGAGCAGGGGACGTTGCCGGCCCTGATCGGCGACATCGTGCGTCGCAAGACCATCGACACGATCGTCGCTGCGGCGGACATCGAAGGCGGACCGAGCGACGAGGAGCTGATCGAGCTCGGGCTGCTCGAGGACCCGGCCAGCGTCGAGGAGGCCACCGCGAGCGACCCCGAGGGCGCCCCTGCCGGCGACATCGACGGTGCGGCCGATGATGCGCCTGGGCTCATCGTCCCGGGCCAGGACGACGACGCCGATGGTGACGACGCACCCGAGCTGATCGTTCCCGGGCGGGACTGAGGACGCCGACCAAGCGATCACCGCGGCCCCGGACCAGCTGGTCCGGGGCCGCGGTGATCGGCTCTCGACGCGGTCAGCCCACCGGCGGCGCCGCCGGCGGGTCGCTGTCGGGGTCGAAGGCCGCGGTGGTCAGCAGGAGCTCCGCGGTCGCGTCGTCGAAATCGTCGGCAGCGGCGGCGTAGGTGAACACCGCCAGGACCCCGTCAGGCCGCTCCGCCACGATCAGCAACACCGAGGTGGTATCGGGTTGGTCCTCGGGGGCGTCGGGTGCGGTCGGCAGGTCGAGGTAGCGCAGCTGGACCGCGCGCGCCGCCCCGGGGATCTCGATCTGCTCATCGACCGCGGGCTCGGCCTCGACGGTGTCGCGGTTGGCGTCGAGCACGCTGTCGAAGTCCAACTCCTGGTCGAAGGTGGCGGGGTCGACCGCCTCGGCGCCCAGCTGTTCCTCGCTGTCGGGCGCCAGGGCGAGGGCGTACCCGTTGGCGAACGCGAACTCGTCGAAGCGCCAGCCCTCGGGTGCGGGCAGGATGACGCCGTTGGCGGAGAGCACCCCGTCGACGACGAGGTCGTTGGGGTCCTCGAGGTCGGCGAAGGGATCGACGACCGGGTCGTCAAGGTCATCGAGATCCTCGAGGTCCTCGAGTTCGGCGACGGCCTCCTCGTCGACCGTGTCGTCGGCCGGACCGGGATCGTCGTCGCAGGCGGTCAGGACCAGCGCCAGGGCGCCGGCGGTGGCCAGGGCCCGCAGCGCGGTGCGCGGTGTCGGGGTGGGGCGGGCGCGGTGTCGCACCGGTCCTCCTCGGTGGGGGGCAGGGGCACGGGCTCGGTACCGGGCCCGGTACCGGGGGGACGGTACGGGGTGGCCGCTGGCGGTGGTGCCGCCACCCCGCTCGCCCGGCCCCGGCCGCAGTGGGAGGCTGAGCGGACCCCACGAAGGCTCGCGGTGGGTGGCGGGTACGTCGGTACGCTCCCGGGCACAGGACCGAACCGGTTCGACACCGACGCG
>PWEU01000401.1 GCA_003554005.1 Nitriliruptoraceae bacterium | reverse complement strand
GGACCACCGAAGGTGTTGCCCTCGGTGAAGAACAGCTCCTCCACGAACTCGAAGGCCTGCTCGACCTCGGGGTCGGAGAAGTCCCGCTCGCCGGCGGCCCACTCGTCGTAGACCTCGACCGGTGCGGTGCGCAGCAGCACGTCCTCGACCCAGTCGGTGGCCGGCCAACCGGAGAAGTCCCCCTGCTCGACGCTGACGCACCACGGGGTGATGCCGGAGGCACTGATGTCGTCCATCAGCTCCTCGAGCTCCTCCCAGGTCTCGGGCTCGGTGTAGCCGGCTGCGTCGAACGCCTCCGCCGGGTACCACACGACCGACTTCGTGAACGCGCCCCAGGTCACGCCGTGGACGCTGTCACCGGCGCTGGTCATCTCGGTCCAGGCCTCACCGAAGTCGTCCCGGAGCTGGTCGACGTCCATCCAGTCGTCGAGCGCCACGAGCCGGTCGTTGCCGGCCAGGGTGCGCATGAGGCCCGGCTGGGCGATCTGGGCCACGTCGGGCGGGTTGCCGCCCTCGACGCGGGTGACCAGGGTCGTGGTGTAGTCGGTGACGCCGTCGACCTGCACGGTCATGCCGGTCGCCTCCTCGAAGGGGCGCAGGGCCTCGGCGAAGCGGTCGCCGTCCTCGGCGATCCACTGGCTCAGCACGGTCACCGTCTCGCCGGCGTACTCGCCGTCGACGGCCGCGGCGAGGTGGGTGTAGCCGGCCGGGACGTCCAGGTCGCCGGACGGGGCCGCGGCATCGCCGGCATCGCCGGCATCGCCGCCGTCCTCCTGCGAGGTCTCGGTGTCGCCGGACGAGGTGTCGTCCTCGGCCGGGTCGGGGTTCGCGCAGGCCCCCGCGATCAGCGCGATCGCCGCGCTGCTCGCGAGCGCTGCTCGCATGCCTGTCCGCATCGTTGTCTCCCTCACGTCTTGATGGAGGCCGGGAGTCCGTCCCGGCCTTCGGGTCGTCGGGCGAGCCGGATGGCCGCCCCTTCGATCGGGCGGATCGGTGCATCTGCCACCGCCGCCGCCCCCACCGCACCGAGCGGTATCTCCGCCGGTGCGCACCACACACGTTCCGGTCCGACGACCCGAGCGGCCACGTCGGAACGACCGGCTCGCTCGCGGAGCCGGTGCCTGAGCGGCGTGAGCAGCGGGTCGCCGAGGCGCCCCAGCCCGCCACCGAGGACGATCACGTCGGCGCCGTAGGCGTGCGCCAACCACTGGACCATGAGGTCCAGGTGTCCCACGACGTCGTCGAGGATCCCCTGGGCCCGGGTATCGCCGGCCGCAGCCGCCACCGCCAGCGCGTGGCCGGCCGCCTCGACCTCCACGCCCCAGCGCCGACGTACGGCACTGCCGGAGATGACCGTCTCGAGGCATCCCTGGGCACCGCAGCCGCAGAGCTCGCCGTCGGGGTCGACCACGACGTGGCCGATCTCGCCTGCCAGACCGTGGGCACCCCGGTGCGGGCGGCCGTCGATGACGACGCCAGCGGCCACACCGGTGCCGAGCCCGACGAACACCAGCACGTCCGTGTCCGGCGCGAGGACGCGGTGGGCGCCGAGCGCAGCGGCCCGGACGTCGTTCTCCAGCCCCACGCGGGCACCCAACGCTTCCTGGACCGCGCTCCCGAGACGCACCGGTGCCGCACCCAGCCCGAGGTTGACCGCGAGCCGCACCGTCCCCATCTCGTGGTCGACCTGCCCGGGGACACCGATACCGACGCCGACGAGGGCATCGAGCTCCACGTCGAGCGCGGCGATGGCCTCCAGCGTCCCGGGGACGAGCCCAGCTCCCGGCCGGGTCGCCACCTGCGCGCTCGACAGCACCTCGCCGTCCGAGGCGATGGCGACCACGTCGGTGGTGGTGCCGCCGATGTCGATGCCGAGCCACCGCACAGCGAGGTGATCGCTCGCTCTGTCCAGCCCCAGCACCCGCGCGGCGGCCGTCACGGCCGGACCATCCCGAGCGCCCCGGCGAGGACGAGGGCGTGCGCCCCGTCGAGCACCAGACCGCTGGGGTCCTGCGCCGCTCGCACGGCGACGTTGGGCGCGACGCGGCGTAGCAGCCGGGTGCGGACCACGGCCGCCACCTGGGCGGCCATGACCTCGCCGTAGCCGTCGCGTTCGACGCTGAGCACGACATCGCCGACGTCCAGGATCGCCACGAGGTGGGCGATGACCGCGCCGAGGTGCCCGGCAGCGTCGGTCACGGCCTGCTGGGCAGCATCCTCTCCGGCGCCTGTGGCCGCGATCGCACGGTCGATGGCGGGAAGGCTGGCCACCGTCTCCAGGCAACCGGTGTTCCCGCACGCACACGGCAACCCGTCCGGCTGGACGACGAGATGGCCGATCTCACCCGCTGCCGCACTCGAGCCCACGTGGGGGCGGGCTCCGAGCACGAGCCCGGCACCGATGCCGTCTCCGATCCGCACCAGGACGAGACCATCGCGCTCGGTAGGGAGCCGCCCGAACTCGGCCAGTGCCGCGGCGTTCGCGTCGTTGGAGACCCAGACGGGCAGGCCGGTCTCGGCCTCCAGCAGGGCCCGCAAGGGGTGGTCCGACCAGCCGAGGTGCGCGGCCTCGATCACGGTGCCGTCCGCATCGACCAGCCCCGGGGACCCGATCCCGACCCCCTCGATCGGAGCGGTGGCCTGCGCCGCCAGCTCCTGGACCAGTACGGCGAGCGCGTCCGTCGGGTCACCCTGCTCCGGGGCCACCCCCCTGGCGTGCTCGGTCCCGGACAGGTCAGCCAACATGCCGACGAAGGGACGGACGCTCGCATCGATCGCGATGACCTGGCGCGCGGCGAGGTCGATGCCGAGCAGGGTCGGGCGCTTGCCACCCGCCGAGATGCCCGGGCCCAACTCGACCACCAGACCATCGGCGGAGAGCTCGTCGACCAAAGAGGAGATCGTCGGCCGCGCGAGCCCGGTGAGCCTGGCCAGGTCGGCGCGGGTCACGGCCGCCCCGGAGGCGACCGCGTGCAGCACGGACCGGCGGTTGATCGTGCGGGCGTCGTGTGCCGACGCGCTCCCCAGCGACCGCAAGGGGCCGAGCAGCAGGTCCGACATCTCGCGTCCTCCGGCAGATCAGCCAACGCGTATTGATAAGGCAGCATAACTAACTAAGTTTGCAGCGTCAACACAGCCCCGCGGTGCGGCGGTTGCTCCCGCTGCTCAGCCCTGCGGGCCGACACCGCGACGCCGGCGCCGATCCAGTTCGATCGCCGGGCAGCGGTCCATGACCACGTCCAGCCCGGCGGCACGGGCCCGGTCGGCGGCGGCGTGGTCGATCACCCCGAGCTGCAGCCACACGGCCGTTGCGCCCCGGACGATCGCCTCGTCGACGTGGGCGCCCGCTCGATCCGAGCGACGGAAGATGTCGACGACGTCGATCGTGACCTCCGCCGGCACCGATGCGAGGTCCGGGTAGGCGCGCAACCCGAGCACCTCGTCGACACCGGGACGGATCGGGATCACCTCGTAGCCGTGATCGAGCAGCGTCTGGAGCACCCCGTGGCTCGCCCGCCACGGCGACGGGGACGCCCCGACCATGGCGAACACCCGGGCCCGGTCCAGGATGCGGTCGGCGGTGGCGGTCACGTCCTGCTGCTCGGGCATCGGGCGCGCTCCCTGCTCGGTTGGCGATCGTGGTCCAGTGTGACAGCGACAACCCGCGGCTCACTCCACCGCTTCCGCGCCATGCCTCGACACCGCCCCGCATGACAGCGCTACGGTCCTCGGGGTCACCGCACGCTCACCGGGAGGCCGCCGTGACCCGCACCGTGATCCGGACCTGCCCGCTCTGCGAGGCCACCTG
>PWEU01000047.1 GCA_003554005.1 Nitriliruptoraceae bacterium | reverse complement strand
ACGACTACCGCGTGGCCGCGACCCGGTTACCTGACCCCTCCGACCTGGAGCTCGCGGTACGGGTGTTCGCGGTCATCGGTGGCGTCGTTGGCTACGCGACCGACATGGTCGACTTCGACCTCCCGGAGGGTGCCGGTGATGTCGATCGGTGGATCGCCCAGCGGGTGCTCTCACCCGCGGCGACCCTGCACCACGAGGCGACCACGCTCCTCGCAGAGGACCCGGCGCTGGCCGGCGCTGACCCGGCGCTCCATCACAGCATCCTTGGGGTGATCGCGAGCGGATCGGTCACCGCCGGCAAGATCGCCTCCCGGCTGGGTCGGCAGGTGTCCAACCTCGCCCCGGCGCTGGGCAGGCTCGTGGATGCCGGGTTCGTGACCCGACATGAGGACCCGATCCGCAAGCAGCGCCCGACCTACGCGCTCGCGGATCCCTACCTGCAGTTCCACTACGCCGTCCTCGAGCCGAACCGGTCACGGCTCCGCACCCGCGACCCCCAGGAGCTTTGGCGGCAGCGGCTGATCGACGTGTTCGACAGCCAGGTCCGCGGCCCCGTCTTCGAGCAACAGAGCCGCACCTTCGTCGAACAGTTCGCGTCCGACGACACGGTCCCCGGAGAACGGGCCCACGTCGGGCCGTCGCGGCTCGTCGCTGGCGGTGTCGAACGGCAACTGGACATCGTTGTCGCCGACGACCACCCCGATGTGGCATCCCGCCGCATCACCGCGATCGGCGAAGCCAAGGCCGGCGAGGTGATCGGCCGCCGCCACCTGGATCGGCTCATCGAAGCAAGGCACCGGCTCGGGGCTCGAGCCGATGACGCACGCCTCCTCCTGATCGGCTCGAGGTTCGATCCGGCGCTGCACGCCGAAACGCGGCACCTTGGCGACGTCGAACTCGTCGACCTCGAAAGGCTCTACCACGGAGACTGACGTCCGTGACTCTCATACCGACACGGATCTCGATCACGGCTCCACCGTGATCCGGATCCCGAACCCAGGTTGAACCCAAACGTGCCCACCGTCCACCCCTTCAGCGACGCTCTGTTCGCTCAGTTCGCCGGTATTCGCCCGGAAGGGGTGGGCAGAACACGTGATCTAGAGGGGTCGCCTGCCTCTTCTTGGGTCCAGGGGTGCCTGTGGCGCCCGGATCGCTCCACCTCGGCGGTCGTTCCGACGGTTCCGTGGGTTCGGCACTCCACCGGTCACGCTTTCTGCCCACCCCGCTCGCCCGGTTGCAGTAGACACATGCGACTACGGATCAGGCGGCCGGGGGTTCGAATCCCTCCCAGCGCGCTTCGCGGATTCGGCCTTCTAGGACCCCCTGGGAGGCCGATTTCTGCGTTTCCGGGTTCTCGACGACATGGCTGTGCAGAGGGTCGGCATAGCCGATCGCGACGAATGGTCGCCGGTCGACGAGCGTGGCGATGGGCCTGGAGACGAGGTGGACGATGGGTGTGGGCCGACTTCCGTCCGGCAGCTACCGGGCACGGCTGATGGTCGACGGACAGAGCTCCACCGCGACGTTCGCGACCGAGGCGGAAGCCGACGAGTGGGGGGTCGTGACCCGTGGCCGGGTGGGCGGAGATCGGGCCGCGCTCAGGCTCACGGTGGAGGAGTACGAGCGTCGTTGGCTGGCTGAGTTCATTGACACGGCCGCCGACATCGACCACTACCGACGAGACGTGGTCGAGCACGTCTTGCGGGCGCTGGGTGCGCGTCCACTGGTCGAGGTCACGCCAGCCGAGATCGCCACCCTGCTCGAGCAGCTCGGCACCGCTGCGTGTGCGGACGTTGCAGATCAGGTCCGTGCGACCCTGAGGGAGCTGTTCTCCGATGCGGTGAACGAGCGCCTCACCGCTCGGAGCCCGGTGCCAGCTTCGTGATGCGCCGGATCGACCGAGCGGCCCCGATGTATACTGTCGGGCAAATCTGGATATACGAAACCGGAGACGGTAATGACCAAGAAGTTGATCGACATCGACGAGGACGCCTTGGCGCAGGCCACTGAGATCCTCGGGGCTACGACCATGAAGGAGGCGGTCAACCGTGCGCTGGCCGAGGTCGTGCTGCTGGCTGAGCGCCGCGCCCACGCCGAGCGGCTCGGCCACATGGATGGTCTCGATCTGGACGACGACCAGGTCATGGCTGGCGCGTGGCGCTGAGGCCGGCCTACCTGGCAGACAAGAGTGCGTTGGCCCGCATGCCCAACGCCGCGGTGCGGGCCAGACTGGAGCCGCTGCTGGTCGACGGGCTGGTGGCCACCTGTGGGATCATCGATCTGGAGATCGGGTTCTCGGCGCAGACTGCTGCGGTCCATCGCGAGGTTCGCCGCGAACGCCGCTCGCTGCCGCGCGCGAGGATCGATGACGACGGGCTCGACCGGGCGTTCGAGGTCCAGGGCCTGTTGGCAGACCGCGGGCAACACCGGTTGCCGATCCCGGATCTGGTCATCGCCGCTGCTGCCGAGTCAGCCGGCCTGACCGTGTTGCACTACGACGCCGATTTCGAACGCATCGCCGACGTCACCGGTCAGGCGCACGACTGGGTCGTGCCACGGGGAAGCGTGTAGGCCGGGCGGGCATCCTTGCCCGCCGCTGGCCGATGAGGACGCCATCGTTGTTGGGGCCAACAGGGCACCTTGGGACGGTCTGCCACGCGACAACCCGGGCACGATCATCGTGCACCTACGGCGGTTCTCCCCACACTTGCAGCGACGGACAACGGGCACTCCACGGCGTCTGCAGGGCACCCGGGCGAGGAGTTGTCGACACCTGATCCTTGGGCATGGCCCCCGGTTTCGGCATGCGTGCGATGCCTTGAAGCTCCCGTTCGCTGCTCCTCGGTTCGTTGACCGTCTCGATCGAGTCGTCGTGACCGGTGACCGCGCACGGGTCCCTCCGCCGCTCATGGGCAGAGTGCTCCGATCGGTACGACGGCCACGCCATCGTCGCGGACGTACCCGTAACCGCTCGCGCAGATCACGGCAAGTACCGTTGGCTGTCCCGCGCGGTCGAGGTCGATCTGTTCGACGAAGCGCAACAGGCTCTTCGCCCCCTGGTCGATCATGCCGGAACCGAGCTTGATCTCGAAGGCGGCCCAACGGCCGTCGGCCAACTGGACCACGGCGTCGACCTCGGTGCCGTAGTTGTCCCGGTAGTGCAGGACCTGACCATCGAGAGGCTGTGCGTACCCCCGCAGGTCGCGCACCACGAGCGACTCGAACAGCAGGCCGAGCAGGTTCAGATCGGCCAGGAGCCGGTCAGGTCCTGCGGCCAGTGCAGCGACGGCGAAGGAGGGATCGACGAAGTGCCGTTTGGGTGCTTTGCGTAGCACGGCCTTGGAGCGCAGGTGCGGCGCCCAGGCTCGCTGGTCCTCGATGACCATGAGCTGCTGCAGGGCAGCGAGGTAGCCCGCGACCGTGTGGGCATCGAGTGCACCATCGGAACCGCCGGCATCGATGGCCAGCACGGAGTTCTTGACCTCGGTCGCGACGTTGCGACCCAGTGAGGCCAACAGCGAGCCGACCCGTGCCGGGTCGCGGCGGATCCCTCCGACCCGGCTGATGTCGACCTGGCGGACCTGTTCGAGGTAGTCCCGGGCTGCACGGGCCGCATCGGACACCGGCTGGCTCTGTTGGGCGGGCCAACCACCGATCACGATGCGTTCGATCAGCGTCCGAAGATCGAGGCCCGGTTCGGCGGCACGGACAGGCTCGCCATCGAACATCCCAGCGAGCGACACGACCGAGGTGGAGATGCCAGACTCGAACAGCGTCATCGGCCGCATGCGCAGGAACGAGAACCTCCCGGCACCTGGGTGACGATCTGCGTCGT
>PWEU01000108.1 GCA_003554005.1 Nitriliruptoraceae bacterium | reverse complement strand
CGTTCTGGGCGGGTGCGCGGGGATGCAGAGGGCTCCCCACTCGCTCGAAACTGCCGGGGGCGCTCAAGCCGTGACGGTCAATGTGGGTGGTTGCCTCTCACGCAGCTTCCCACGGCGGACGGTCTCCGGTGGGTAGACCCGACGGACGCGCGACCTCGTTGTGCTTCAGTCGTTGGCCGGCCAGGGAGGCCTTGGCTAGGTCCCTGTTACCTCGAGCAGCTGCCACAGACCGGGCACCCCCTTGAGGTCGTGGTGCCCTCGGTCTTCGAACTCGATCCCGGAGCCGACCACGAGGGCTGGCACCACGCCGGAGACGAGGAGTTCGCCGGGTCCTGCGACATCGGTGACTCGGGCGCAGAGGTGTACGGCGAGGCCTGCAACCCCGTCCTCGCGGAGCTCCACCTCACCGGTGTGGACACCCACCCGGACCGACAGACCCTGAGGTTTCACGACCTCGTGGATGGCCTCGCCGCAGCGGATCGCTCGGGCGGGTCCGTCGAAGAGCGCGAGGAACCCGTCACCGGTGGAGCGGATGTGGTGCCCCCCGAAGCGTTCGAGCTGCCGCCGGACGTCCCGGTCATGCCCGTCGATGAGCCGTGCCCACGGCTCGTCACCCTCCTGCGCGGCCCGCTCGGTCGAGCCGACGATGTCGGTGAACAGGACCGTCGCGAGCACCCGATCCGTCTCGACCGGCCCTCGCGAGCCGGTGACGAACTCCTGCACCTCCTCGGCGACCTGAGGACCGAGTTCGACGTAAGGCAGGTGGTCTCCTCCCGGCAGGGCGACGAATATCGCCCCCGCGATGTGCTCGGCGAGGTATCTCGCCGAGTCGACCCGGACCCACTCGTCCTCCTCAGCGTGCAGTACGAGGGTCGGGACCTGCACAACAGGTAGTAGGTGGCGGATGTCGGCGTCCCAGTTCATGCGGAACTGGGACACAGCACCGCCGGGGCTCGTCGAACGCCGGGCGAACTGCGCCCACCAGGACCTCTTCGCCTCGTTCGGCATGACGCTGGGGAGAACGACACCGACCGCATCCGGCTCCCCCCAGTGATCGGACAGGTACGCCATCGTCCTGTCGATGACCGCGTCCGGAACCCCGATCGGGTAGTCAGGTGTACGGCGGATCTTCGCGAAGCCCCCCATCATCACAAGAGCGCGGGTCCGGTCCGGGTAGGTCGTGGCGAAGAGCACCCCGAGCTGAGCGCCCTCGGAGTTGCCGAAGAGCACGGCGGTTTCGGAGCCGGCGGCGTCCATGACGGCGCGGACGTCCTCGAGCCGCTCCTCCAACGTCGGTGGGGAATCGGTTGGCAGCGGGTCGGACATCCCCACACCCCGCTTGTCGAAGATGATCAACCGGCTGAAGCTCGCGAGGCGCCGCAGGAAACTCGCCGCGTCCACATCCTCCCAGATCAGCTCGACATGGGAGACGAACGTGCCGAACAGGACGAGGTCGACCGGGCCATCGCCGAGGATCTGGTACGCGAGGTGGATATCACCGTTGCGTGCGTACCGGGTCTCCGGGACTTCGAACATGCCGCGCCCCTAGCTGTCGCCCACTCTGGAGACCTCTCGTATCCACACCGAACGCCGCCTCGCGCACGACATCCACATCGATGATGGTGATGCGCAGCCGACCGGTCAAGATGCCTTCGGAGGCCCGCAGGTCCCGCAGCGCCAGACTCACGGCCTCCCGCGACGCGCCCACCCACGAGGCGAGCTGCTCTTGAGAGAGCGGAACATCCAGGTCCAGACCGTGATCCGCAACCTTGCCGTAGCGCACGGCGAGCTCGAGGAGTTGCCGTGCGACCCGCGTCCTCGTGTCCTCAACTCGGCCCTCGACGAGGCGTCGGTCCGACTCGCGCAGCCGTGTCACGAGCGTCCTGGTGATGGCTAGGAGCAGGTGCGGATGACCTCGTAGGAAGTCCCTGAACGCCCTCCCCGTGATCGTGAGCAGGCTCACGTCCTCGATCGCGGTCACCGTCGCGGTCCGCGGGGCCGGATCGATCGCCGCGAGCTCGCCGACGACGTCGCCGGGCCCACGTAACGCCAGCAAGACCTCCTCCCCATGGCGGGGGAGCCGCACGATGCGGACGCGGCCCGCAACGATCACGTGGACCCGGTCGGAGCGATCACCCTGCCGGAGCAGCGCATCCCCCGTCCCGTAGGTGGCGAGGTGACCAAGCCCAGCGAACTCGGCGGCCTCTTCCGGCCCCAGCACCGAGAAGGGGCCACGGAACTCCGGGCGAGGGTCTGATTCCACGCGGCCGAACCTAGCGCGATGGACGGCGGTTCGAACCGTCAAGGACCGACACCACCACGCACCTCGGATGGGCCCACGTCATGGTCAGCGCCTTCCGAGACGATTCACCCAGCGGGTCGGCCCAGGAAGCGATCCTCCCTGTGTGACCTACTACGCAGACGTCGCTGCGTGCGGCCGGCATGGTGACAGGCACCGACGACTCGAGGTCACCATGTTCCGACGGACCGATGGGAAGATCGACGCGCTCCGACAGATGCCCGCACTCGCCCGGCTCGGCGAGCAAGAGCTCGCGCACGTGGCTCGGCTGGGCGACATCGTCCACCTACCGAGTCAGACCGTCCTCACCCGCGAAGGTCAAGTCGGCCGAGAGGCCTTCCTCCTCCTCGATGGTGGAGCGACCGTCGAATCCGGAGGCGAAGAGATCGCACACGCGGGACCCGGGGACTTCATCGGGGAGATGGCACTGGTTGATCGACGCCCACGATCGGCCACGGTCCACACCACAATGCCGACACGCGCGCTCGTCTTCGACCCGAACGGCTTCGCCGAGCTGCTCGGCACGAGTCCCGGGCTCGCCCGCGAGCTCCTCGCACAGATGTCCGAGCGCCTGCGCCGCGGCGTGCAGCCCGAGCGTGTGACCCTTGGCCGCGATCCCCAGAGGCATGACCAATGATGCATCGGATGCTGCTGGTGGGCTACGGGCTGGCTGCCTACGTGCTCGCACTTGCGAGCGTCACCTACACGATCGGGTTCCTCGCGAACGTCGGGGTGCCGAACAGCATCGATGATGGCCAGGTGAGCCCGCTCGCGGCGGCCATCCTCGTCAACAGTGCGCTGCTGGGGCTGTTCGCCGTGCAACACACGGTGATGGCACGACCCGCGTTCAAGCGATGGCTGACCCGGTTCGTCCCGACCGCGGTCGAGCGCTCCACCTTCGTGCTCGCCTCGAGCCTGGTGCTCATGCTGCTGCTGTGGCAGTGGCAGCCGATGCCCGAAACGGTCTGGTCGGTCGAGGCCGGTTGGGCCCGAGCGTCGCTCTACGGTCTGTACCTGCTCGGTTGGGCCACGGTGTTCGGCAGCACCTTCATGATCGACCACTTCGATCTGTTCGGGCTCCGACAGGTGGCGGCACGAGCCCGGGACCGCACCCATGTCCCGCCAAGCTTCCAGGTCCGCTGGCTCTACCGGTTAGTGCGCCACCCGATGATGGTCGGGTTCCTGATCGCTTTCTGGGCCGCACCCGACATGAGTCAGGGACGTCTGCTGTTCGCCGTCCTCGGGACCGGCTACATCCTCGTCGGTGTGCGCATCGAGGAGCGCGATCTGCGGCAGGAGCTCGGCGAGGACTACGCCCGCTACGAGACCGAGGTGCCCCAGCTGGTGCCGGGGCTGCGCGGCCACTGTGCCCGCGGACGCAGCGCGGCGGTGCTTGACCGCTGAGCCGGGCCGACCGCTCGCGCGCAAGCAACGCGCTTCGTCGCCGGCTCGAGCGCCAGGCGGTGCGCGCCCCCTCGGAGAGCGCCGCTACCGAACAAGAGACGCTTCGGTTGTTGTGTGCGGACGACTCGATCGATGCTTCGCACGCAGTCACGG
>PWEU01000014.1 GCA_003554005.1 Nitriliruptoraceae bacterium | reverse complement strand
CAAAATCCAGAAGATTATATAACTAGGGTAGGTAAATTATTAAGAAAAACAAGCTTGGCCGAGCTTCCCCAACTAATTAATATATTAAAAGGAGATATGAGTTTTATTGGACCAAGGCCAGCATTGTATAACCAGCATGATCTTATTCAATTAAGGACAGAGCGAAGGATACATGAACTAATGCCAGGAATTACTGGCTGGGCTCAGGTTAACGGAAGAGATGAATTAAGTATAGAGGAAAAGGTAAAACTTGATGAGTATTATTATAAAAATCGTTCCGCTAAGATGGAACTAAAAATACTATATGAAACGGTGGCTAAAGTGACCACTTCTAAAGGGATAAGGGCTTAAATACTGATTTTGCTGCTTAAGGGCTATTTTATTAAGTTGGGCGGTCATAACTGTGCGCTTACCAAACTACAGAAAGCAAATAGCTTTATCTATTATGGATGCTTTATTAACAGGAGCGGCCCTTTTTTTAGCCCTTATTTTAAGGTTTGGGGGAGACATACCTGGTCTATACTTTGACCATTTTGAGCAAGTAATGGGTCCAGTAGCCGTAATTCATGTGGGTGGTTTTTTAATTTTTGGGGTTTACAAGAGGTTATGGAATTATTACGAGTTATTAGATTACTTAATGCCTTTAGTTGCCATAATTAGCAGCGCTGTAGTTTTTTATATTTATTGCTCTATATTTAATTCCAGCTTACCCAGAAGTGTATTTATAATTTATAGCTTTATTCTTTTTATGTTATTTATAACCACACGCTATATAATGCGAAAGGTAGAAGAAGTTGATTCTATAGAATAGTTCCTTCTTGAATTGATTCTACTTAACCAAAAAGAGTTTTAGTGCAGAGATCCTAAAACTCTTCAATAAAAGGCGAACATATGATTGTGTGCTTGGTTGGGTTGTGCTATAACCCGACTTTTACAGTTTAAAATAGCGAAAGCCCCAGCTATGTAGAAAGCAAGGTTCTATTTTGATTTTGCGGTAAAATATTTTTGTTATGCTAAAGGCTGATATTTGTAGCAATCGATACCTTATGTATCCTGGATTAATTTGAAGTCCGGGGCAATCTCGCCTCATCCGAATATGTGTTTATTGCATAATGTTTTTACCAATATGCAGAAATCGTACCTGGTTCTTTTAGAATCTAAAGATTTTAAACGGTTTAAGTGATCGGGCAAAAGTGGAATAAGTGATCAATTTCAGTGGAAAATGGAAATCAAGCAATAATATAAAAAGTGATACAAAAACATATAAATATATTGCATTTGTATGAGCGGGTATGGTAAAATATTCGTGAGGTGAAATTTATGGAAGTGAGTTTAGAGAGTTTAATATCATATGAGAAATTAAAAACGGATCTCGATGATGTGTTTGAAGTCGTTGAGAAAAACGGCAAGGTTGTTATTTTAAAAGATAATGAACCAGTGTATATTCTTTTGAAGTATGATCGTAATTCTGGCCCTATAGAAAAAATATTAGGCCCTTCGACTACTAAACTAACATTACAAGAAGCGATGAAAATTGTGCTTAAGGAAGCTGAAGATAAAAAAATGCATGCTGCAGAGCTTGCTGATGAAATATATAAAAGGAAACTGTATCTAAAGAAGGACGGAACCCAAGCTAAATATACTCAAGTCCGTGCAAGATGCGGACATTATCCAGGCATGTTTGAAGCTTTACCTGGAAATATCATTCGATTGAAGGAGGGCGTTGAATAATGGATTTCGAAAAATTGTGGGGTAAGATACTTCTCGCAGCGACTGAAGAGACTTTTGACGTACCAACAGTTCCTCAAAACAATAGAAAGCCTCTGTGGTTTAAAGTTTATACAAAAGAAAAAGAATTGTATGTGGATAACACATCGGACAAAAGTCCTTCAGTGCAACTGAGTGGATCTAGAAAAATCTCTAAGGATGATTTCTTAAAAGTGGCTGACTATTATGTACGATGGAAGAATGGTGAAACACAGCTACGCCAGGAAGTGCGAGAGCAGTCTAGGAACACGGCATATATATTCGGCCTGATATCTCAATTCTCAAATTCATGATTATCATTTACTTAGAATGGATAAGCTAAATTGAAGCGTCGTTATAGCGATGCATAAAAGGTGTTGAGGATGAAAATAGAATATCTAAAAAAGATAATCAGTAGCGGTGAAAGCATTACTGTAGAATTTAAAGAAAGCAAAAAGAAGATTAACAAAGATGTGTATGAGTCAGTCTGTGCATTTTTGAATAGATATGGTGGTCATCTTTTTCTGGGTGTCAAAGATAATGGTGATATTGTAGGTGTCGATGTAGATTCATTAGAACAGCTCAAGAAGGATTTTGTGACATCCTTAAATAACCCTCAGACTATTAATCCTACTTTTTACATGGCACTAGAAGATATTGAAGTGGACGGCAAGAAAATCCTCTATATCAACATTCCTGAAAGTTCACAAGTACATCGATGCAAAGGAAAAATCTTTGACCGGAACGAAGATGGCGATTTTGACATCACAAATAATACAAACTTGGTATATGGATTGTATATGAGGAAACAGAGTACCTACACAGAAAATGGGATCTTTCCATATGCAGAAATGGAAGAGTTGGAGCCTGAACTATTTACAAAAGTTAGGAAATTGGCTGCAAATCAAAAGGCGAATCATCCATGGACTTCAATGGATGATGTCGAAATACTAAAGAGCGCCGGGCTTTATTTGAGGGATCTCAGTACTGGAAAGCAGGGTATCACATTAGGCGGTATCATGATTTTTGGTAAAGAAGAATTGATTCACGCAGCCCTTCCCCACCATAGAACAGATGCCATTTTGCGCAGGGAAAACTTGGATCGTTATGATGATCGAGATGATATTCGAATAAACCTTTTGAGAAGTTATGAAAGGCTGATGCAGTTCATTGCAAAGCATCTCAATGATAAATTCTATCTTGAAGGCGACCAGCGAGTGAGCTTAAGAGACAAAATTTTTAGAGAAGCGATTTCTAATTTGTTGATCCATAGGGAATTCTCAAATCCTTTCCCAGCAAAACTGGTGATAGAGAAGGACAGAGTCTATATTGAGAATAGCAACAAACCACATGGAAATGGAATTATTGATCCAGAAAATTTTTCTCCATATCCCAAGAACCCAACGATAGCGAAGTTCTTTAAGGAAATAGGATGGGTTGATGAGCTAGGTTCGGGTGTTAGAAACATTTATAAATACAACAAGATTTATGCCGGGGCAGAACCTGAATTTATCGAAGGGGATGTATTTAAGACAATTATTCCATTGACAGCTCAAACTGCAGCTACGAGGGATACAGATGAGGATGAACAAAGAATGGAATGTTAGGGGTCAGCCGGACACCATAAAGCGTTCATTTTATCTGCCATTCTCAAAATTGCTCATCTGTTAAAGCCATCTATATCAAGCGGCAGTTAACCGCATATTGTTATAGTGGTGCTGCTCAAATTCCATTGGAGACATATCGTCAAGGTAGCTATGGATTCTTTCAGAATTGTACCAGAGAATATGATCAATTACCGCTAGTCTAGCCCAGGAACGGGTTTTGAAACGCTTTCTACGTATCAACTCTTTTTTAATAGTTGCAAAAAATGATTCAGTACAGGCATTGTCATAACAATCACCTTTAGCACTCATGCTCTGCCGAATACCGTGCTCTTCTAGAAGGTCTTGATAGTCATATGAGGCATACTGTGACCCACGGTCTGAATGAAATATTAGCCCCTCTGACGACTTTTCAAGGCTTATAGCTTGGTTCATAGCATTTATAACCAGTTGCTTTGTCATGCGGTCTCCTAAAGCCCATCCAACCACTTTGCGGGAGAAAAGGTCAAT
>PWEU01000122.1 GCA_003554005.1 Nitriliruptoraceae bacterium | reverse complement strand
GCTGCCGTCGTCGCGAGCGGCACGACCAAGCAGGCCACCGCGCACACTGACCGATCAGCTCCCGGACCGTGCGTTCCAAGGTCAGCGAGGGAGCCAATCGGGTGCGTCATCGATCAGCGGTAGGCACGGCTCCGAGTGCGGTCCTCCGGGCCGAGGGCCGCAGTGCGCCCGGCTGGCTGACGAGCCGCACGGGTAGGGGTAGTGGAAGTTGTCCCGCGTCCGTGTGGCTTCTGACAGCATCTCGGTAGGGCGCGTCACGGACGCGTGGGGACCTGTGGGCCGAGCGACGCCGTCACGACCGGTGGACTGGACCTGCCGGACGGTGCACGGGAGACAGCCTTCCTCTAGGTCGGGGTCGGCGCGTCCATGCTGTACGCGAGTCTGCTCGCCGGGGCCGAACCGGATGTGGACGCCGCCGAGCGCATCCGTCGCGCCGTCGTTGCTGGCACCTGAGACCAGGCCCCGCTCAGCCAGGCGCGCAGGTGACCCACTCCCGGGTGACCTCGAACCCGGCGGAGCGGTACAGACCGAGCGCCTGCTCGTTGCGGGCGACGACCGAGAGGCCGATGACCTCGACACCCTGGGTATCGGCGAGACGCCTGGTCGCCTCGGTGAGCAGCGCTCGCCCGAGCCCGCAGCCGCGCTCGCCGTGCGCGACCCCGAGCTGGGTGACCCACCCCGTGTCGCCGCCGAAGATCCGGCAGATGGCGGCACCCACCGGTGCACCACCGCGCCAGGCGATCACCTGGTGATCGCCGTCGTAGCTCGCGTGCCCGAGGAACAGCTCCCGCCACTCCTCGAGATCCCGGTCCGCGTGCGTCGGCACCTCGGTCCAGAAGCTGTAGATCAGCGCGTGAACAGCCGAGGCATCAGCGTCGCGGTCGAAGGGCCGCAGCTCCACACCCTCCGGCAAGGGCGGCGTGCCGGCGAGCGGACGCTCGGCGGGACGTTCGAGCTCGAACGACGACGAGATGGGCACGAACCCGTGGCGCGCATATGTCGCGAGCAGATCGGTGTCCTGTTCCGGCGCCTCGATCCGGCCGACCCCCACGGCGGTGAGCCAGCCGAACAGCTCGTCCTCCACGGCTCGTCTCGTGTCAGCATCGAGCTCGGGAGCGATGACCACATCGATGTCGTGCGACCCGAACTGCAACCCGTAGGCGACCAGGCCGGCGGAGGTCTCGATGCCACGCGACCGTTCGTCGAGGTTGCCGGCCAGCCGCAAGCGCTGCTCGACCTCGTCGAACTCCGTCTCGGCCTGTCCCCACCACCGGCGGTCCAGCGCGCAGGACAGCACGGTCATCGCCGGTGCGTCACCGGGCGACAGCGGGCGCGTGGTCGTGGTCTCCATCCTGCGCAAGCTAGGCAGCAGAGCACCTGACCGTCGAGCACGTCGTGGAGGAAGGCGGCAACCCTCGGGCAGGCGTCGATGCCGGACCAGCTTGGCGAACCGTGGCCCTCGCCCTCGTGGAACAGCAGCTCGCAACGAACACCACGCTCGCTAGGCACCTCGTCGACCACCGAGGTTCGGCCACGACCCCAGCTGACCCACGACGACAGGCGTTCCTGCCCGGTCCGTCGCCTCCCCGGCTGCTACATCGACGGCGGCCGCAGCGCCAGGACCTTCGGCCGGTACCCCGGACCTCGCGGCTTCGCGCATCCGTCGTGGTCCTGCGGGCCGAGGGCCGCGTTGAACGCAGCACGCTGAGAAGGTGGGCGGGCAGCGAGAGCGGGTGGACCGCCGGCTCGATGCGTTGGGTCGACGACGCATGGGGCGACTTCGACGGCGATGTCGTCGCACTCGAACATCGTCCGAGCGTCCTCACCTCGGACCGGTGGTGTGGAGTTCGAGCCAGGGTGGTGGTGGCGTTCAGCGGTGGCAGGAGCGCTCCCTCGGAGCGCCGCTCGCCTTCTCGCTGCGGTCGGTCGCCGCGGCGCGCTCGCGGGAGTGGTCGTCTGCAAGCGCGCCGGCAGGTCGATCGTGTCCGTGCGGATGTCACTGTGGCAGCGGAGGTGGCGGAGGTGCCGACGTGCACTCGTTGAGGGCCTCGAGCTCATCGAGGTCGCGGATGAAGGTCGACGGCGACGCGCCCTCGTCGAGGCCGAACACGGTGGCGATCACCACGGTGGGCTCATCCCCGGAGTTCTTGGCGGTGTGGACCAGGCCGGGATCGACGAACGCCTCGCCCCTGTGGTACGGCCGCGGGACGCAATCATCGGCGTAGGTGTAGGTCAACTCGCCCTCGGCGACGGCGGCGAACACGGGTCCCGGGTGGGTGTGCCACGGGAACATGGCTCCGGGCTGGATGGTGAACTTGAACACCGCCATGCGGGAGGCGTCCCGCAGGTTGATGACCTCGGTGGATCGGCCCTCGGGCTTGTCACGGACCTGGACTGCCACGTCGTCGGTGAACTCGTTGTGCTCCAAGATGGGCGGTTCTTCGGAGGTGGTAGACAACACCTCCACGGCGATCGGGGGCGGCTGGTCCTCGGCCTGCGCGCCGCCGGTCACCACCAGCGCGAGCGCTGAGACCACCGCCAGCGCCCCGGCAGGGAAGACCAGAGATCGTCGCAGGAGACGAGGTCGTGTGATCGTGGTCATGGTGGATCATCCTTTCGTTGTCTGGTGCGTCCGAACGCAGCCATGACCGTCGCGACGTCGTCGTCACCGCGGCTGGTAGGGACCAGTGCCACGGGGGCGTCACGACGGATCAGCCCGACAAGTCTGAGCGCAAGCCCCCCGTGACGAAATACGACATTCGACGTACGGTGATCGAGAGGTCAGGGGGGACCCGGTGCCGACCACGTTCCTCGACGCGCGCGAGACGGCGACCGTTCGTCATGTTGTCGATCTGTGTGCCACCAGTTCAGCGGAGCCCGACGCGGTCTTCGAGGTTCTGGATGACCTCGACGCACTCATCGGGTGCGATGGGGTGGCCTTCAACGCGATGGATACACCAGGGCGTCGGCATCGCCATGCGCAGTTGATCGCCTCGGGACAACGGGAGCTCGCAAGCCCTGCGGAACTCGAAGCTGCGGACCACGAGCCGTTCTGGCGCTGGTACTGGCAGTGTGCGCCGTGCTCGCTGCCCGATCGGCTCGAGACGTCGGTCGCGGTGTCGATCAGCGACTTCTACACCGTCCGCGAGTGGGCACAGCACCGGATGTCCGAGGTGCTCGGGCGTCTCAGCGATGAACTCCTGGTCAGCTACCCGGATGCTCCAGGATCGACGCGTCGTCTGCTTTTCGCACGCGAGAGCGGGGCACGCTTCGAGGAGCGGGAGCGGTTCCTGATCACCTTGCTGATGCCGCACGTCGGATCGCTGCTGGCCAGGACCCTCGCACCCCGACCACGACCCGAGGACACGCTCACGGACCGACAGCGGGAGGTGCTACGGCTCGTCCGGATCGGGATGGCCAACAAGCAGATCGCGCACGCGCTGAACATCTCGACGGGAACCGTCCGGAAGCACCTGGAGAACATCTACGAGCGACTCGACATCCATAGCCGTACAGAGGCGGTTCGCGCGGCAAGGCTCGATGACCATCCACCACAGACCAGCCACCCTGGATGAGTGCGTCGCGCTGCGCTCCTCGCGAGCTGCGCGAGGAGCACAGCCGTGGGTGGCCGTCCGCTCGCTCGGCACGTCGGTGGTCCATCACGCCGCTTCGGGCAACCGTTCGCCGGCCACCTGACGTGTGCTCGTGTGACCATCCGGCCCTGTGCGCTCCGGCCTCGTCAAGGCGGTCCTCGCGGCGAAGGACCGCTATGCCCCGGCCGGGACGTCTGACGGACCAGCGGCCTGACCTGTCGGGCCGACCATTCCGGCACCACCTCGTCCTCACGAAGCGTGGCGAGAGGACATCCTCGAAG
>PWEU01000357.1 GCA_003554005.1 Nitriliruptoraceae bacterium | reverse complement strand
TGGGGGCCTGGCGCACCTCGACGGTCTCCACCTCGAAGTACTCGCGGTCCTCGAAGTTGAACATCCCGGCGATCACCGAGGTGGGGAACACCTTGCGGGCGGTGTCGTAGTCGCGCACCGAAGCGTTGTAGTGCCCGCGGGAGCCGGCGACCATGTTCTCCGTGTGAGCCAGCTCCTCCTGGAGCTGCCGGAAGTTCTGGTCGGCCTTGAGCTCGGGGTAGTTCTCGGTGATGGCCAGCAGCTTGCCGAGCGCCTGGGTCAGGCCGTTCTCCGCCTCGGCGAGGTCGGCCGGCCCCTGGACGCTGATCGCCTTGGCGCGGGCGGCGGTGACCTCCTCGAAGGTCTCCCGCTCGTGAGCGGCGTAGCCCTTGACGGTGTTGACCAGGTTCGGGATCAGGTCGTGGCGGCGCTGGAGCTGGGTGTCGATCTGGGCCCAGGCCTCATCGATGCGCACCCGAGAGCGCACCAGACGGTTGTAACCGGCGACGACCCAGCCGACGATGCCGACCAGGAGGAGCAGGAGTACGAGCGCGAACCACAACACGGCGACACCTCCACGGACGACCGCCCGATACGTGCGCGCAGCCTACTGTCTTGACGGTCCGAGATGGGCCCGGACCTCCCCTACGACGCCGCAACGTGCCTGACCCGCAGCTTGGACTGCTTGTGGCGTCCCTCCCAGTCGTCCTGGAAGCTGGCCTGCAGCCCATGCCGCTCGGCCAGGGCGATCAGGGTCGCGGGCCGGTAGTAGTAGTCCTCGTGGAGGACGTGGTGCTCCTTGCCGGCGGTGGCGTTGAAGGTCAGATCGAACCAGCCATCCGGACGAAGGATCCGACCGACGTGGGCGAAGCACTCCTCGATGACCTCCAGCGGGCAGTGGGAGAACACGCTGTGGGCGTGGATCACGTCGTAGCGGGCGTCGGGCAGCCAGTCGAAGGTGAGGTCGTCGACCAGCCGCAGCCGCGGCTCCTTGGCCTGCAAGCCTCGCTCGACGACCGTCTGGTTGGCGGCCAGCAGGATGTCCGGGGAGATGTCGATGCCGTGGTAGCGCCCCGCCTCGAGGTGGTCGATGAACCTCCAGCCCCCCCGCAGGTTCCCGCAGCCGATCTCCAACAGGTCGTGCTCGGGCGCGAGACCGTGATCGAGCAGGTAGTCGAACTGCAGTTGCCCGAGCGCGAGCCAACGGGCCTCGTTCGCGCTGCCGACCGCCTTGCGCGGGTCCCGGGCCGTGTCGTCACGCATGACCTCGCGGTAGTAGCTGACGTGATCGCGCTTGCCGGAGAGCCGGAACCGCAGGTCCCGCCACCACCGGCGCAGGTAGGGCCGGACGCGCTCGGGATGGCGCAGCGCGTACCGGACGCGATACGTGAGGCGGTGACGGGCGTCAGCCATCGGCCCTCCAGAGGACAGGAGCTCGGACGTTAGCGCGGCCGCCTGCTGCGGTCTCGGGGGTTGGCCACGGTCGACCCGCGGCGTCCCGATGTCAGGTGCCACCGGCGGGTCGGTAGCTTCCACCGTGGAACGGGACCGAGGGGCGATGGACGACCACAGCGCGTGGATCACCGGGGCGGTCCTGGTCGTGCTGCTCGTTGGGCTGGCCCGGGAACTCGTGCCACCGGCCGCGGGGATCCTCGCGGCGGTGCTCGCCCTCGTCCTGACCGGTGTGCTGGAGGTGACCGAGGCCTTCGCCGGCTTCGCGAACCCGGCCACCCTGACGGTCGCAGGCCTGTTCGTCGTCGCGCGCGCCCTGCGGGAGCACACGGACCTGGAAGGCCTGTTGACGCTGATGCTCCGCGGAGCACGGAGCGAACGTGGTCGACTCCTGCGGTTGACGCTACCCACGGCCGGGCTGTCGGCAGCGATGGCGAACACCCCGTTGGTCGCCGCAGCCGCACCCATCGTGCGCACCTGGGCGGAACGCTCGGGACGTCCACCCTCCCGCTACCTGATCCCCCTGTCCTTCGCGGCGATCCTGGGAGGGATGCTGACCACCATCGGCACCTCACCCACCCTGCTGGTCTCGGGGCTGGTGGAGCGGGAGACGGGGACACCGTTCCACCTGTTCGAGGTCACACCCGTCAGCCTGCCCGTGGTCGTGGTGGCGCTCACGGCGCTGTGCGTGCTGGGGCCACGCCTGCTGCCGGACCGCAGTAGCAGCGAGCAGCTGGTGATCGCTGACGAACGTGCCTACACCCTCCCGCTCCAGGTGGAGCCGGGTGGCGCGGTGGACGGGTTGACGGTCAGCGCTGCCGGGCTGCGTGAGCTCGAGAGCGCCTTCCTGGCGCGGATCCACCGCGGGGAGTCCGAGCTCGCGCCCGTGCGCCCCGACGAGGTCCTGCGCGGCGGCGACGTGTTGGTACTGGTCGGTGAGGTCGCCGACGTCACGGACCTGGCCGCACGCACGGGGCTGCGCCTGGCCGACACCACCCAGGTGCACCTCCTGGACGGTGGACAGCACGATCGCTACGAGGTGGTCCTCGACCGGGCCAGCCCACTGGCGGGTCGGACCTTGAAGGAGATGAGCTTCCGTGGGCGCTACGACGCGGCGGTGCTGGCACTGCACCGTGGCGGCCAGCGCGTCCACCACAAGCTGGGCACGGAGGTGCTGGAACCCGGCGACTCACTGCTGGTCCAGGCCGCGTCCGGCTTCGACGACCGGTGGCGGGACCGGGGCGACTTCGCGGTGGTGGTCCCCCTCGCCGACCGGACGCGGACGCCGTCCCCGCGGCGCTGGTTCGTGCTGGGGGTCGTGCTCGCGATGCTGGTCATCGCCGGCAGCGGCGTGCTGCCCATCCTCACCGCGGTCCTGGTGGCGTGTGCCGCCCTGGTGGCCACGCGCACCGTCAGCTTCCACGCCGCGAAGGCCTCGATCGATCTGGACGTGGTGTTGATCATCGGCGCGGCCATCGGGCTGGGTGCGGCGGTCACGACCTCTGGGCTCGCGACGATGGGGGCCCAGGCGCTGGTGGGGGCCGTCTCGGGGCAGGGAGCCGTGACCTTCGCTCTGGCCGTGCTCGGCCTCGTGGTGACCACCCTGGTACTGACCGAGCTGATCACCAACATCGCCGCGGCAGCACTGATGACCCCGATCGCCCTGGACCTGGCGCTCCAGCTCGACGCCGATCCGCGCCGGATGGCCATCGCCGTGGCGATCGCCGCCTCGGCGTCCTTCCTCACCCCGATCGGCTACCAGACCAACACGATCGTGTACGGCCTCGGCGGCTACCGGTTCGGTGACTACTGGCGGGTGGGGCTCCCGCTGAGCGTGGCGGTCACGGTGACGACCGTGGCGGTGCTGACCCTCACGGCGTGACCGCCCGGCTCACTCCCACTCGATCGTGCCGGGGGGCTTCGAGGTGATGTCCAGCGCCACCCGGTTCACACCCGCCACCTCGTTGGTGATCCGGGTGGAGATGCGGGCCAGCACCTCGGTGGGGACCCGGGACCAGTCCGCGGTCATCGCGTCCTCGCTGGACACCGGGCGTAGCACGATGGGGTGACCGTAGGTGCGGCCGTCGCCCTGGACACCGACGGAGCGAACGTCGGCGAGCAGCACCACCGGGCACTGCCAGATCTCACGGTCCAGTCCGGCGGCACTCAGCTCCGCGCGGGCGATGGCGTCGGCGGCGCGCAGCAGTTCCAGCCGGTCACGGGTCACCTCGCCCACCACCCGGATGCCGAGCCCGGGCCCCGGGAAGGGCTGACGCTCGACGATCGCCTCGGGCAGGCCGAGCTGGTGACCGACCCGGCGCACCTCGTCCTTGAACAGGGTCCTGAGCGGCTCGACGAGCTCGAAGGCGAGGTCGTCGGGCAGCCCGCCCACGTTGTGGTGGCTCTTGATGTTCGCGGCGCCGCTGCCCCCGCCGGACTCCACGACGTCGGG
>PWEU01000389.1 GCA_003554005.1 Nitriliruptoraceae bacterium | reverse complement strand
GGCCCCATGCCATCGAGTGCTATTTTATCCTGACTTGTTTTGCCTTTATCAGCTAAAAATTTATTATTAAACTCTTTATATAGCATTTTAAATCCATCATTTTCTTCTCCCTGCAAACCACTACCATCAATAACAGAAATTCTGCAATTATGGGTGTTTTTAAATTCATGTATTATCTGTTCAAAATTTTCTCCTGTCATACTCAGGGCGCAGGTTTTTATAATGACAATATATCTCGGTTCAAAAATTTCATATACCTCTTTTAAAGCATTTTTTAGCTTACTCTGAGACCCAAGAGTTAATTCTGCTTCAGTTAAAGCCGTAGTCGGTAAAATTGGCTCTCTATCAGCAAAGAGAAATGTCATTCTGTGTCCGGAAGAACAGCTTAAAGGCCCATGCACAAGAGGGATGGCTCCCTTAATTCCAATTAACCCCTGAATAATACCAGCCATCGCACAACCTTTGAGGGGCTCAATTCTTTTTATTTCTTCAGATGATAAATACATGGTTGAATCTCCTTTGCTTTCATAATATTTTCTGTAAAATCATATCCCTCCAGGGCCATTTTTAATTTTCTCCCCAGATTAATTACACCTTCAAAGCCAACATGAGGCGAAGTGTAAACAGTTATTGGCACAAAGGGGATCTTCTTTTTTTTGCAAATATGCTGTTCCTGATAACCACCCAACCACAAATCAATAGAAAATTCTTGCGCCACTTCTGCCAGATCATCCAGACCAGGAGAGATGATAATTTTCTTCATAGTCAGGTTGTGTTCTTCTAGCATATGATAAATATCTTTCTCTGACCAGGGATGAGGCCAAAAAAGCCCGGCAGCTTGGATATCTAACTCATAATCAATCATCATGTGTAGCAGGCCGATAAGCCGTCCCGGTCCTCCGCTAACAAAGATTTTTTTTCCCTGAAGGACTTTTTTTAATTGATAAAAATCGTCGAGATAAAGATCTTTTAGGCTGTTAATTTTATCTCTATTGTCAATCCCCAGGGCCTCTGAAATTCCTGTAAGCCACTCCTCTGTGCCGGTAAATCCATAGGGTGATCTGCTGGCAGCTAATTTTATCCCCTTTGATTCTAGTTCATGAAATAAATCTCCCGCAACTGCAGAGCAGACCATGGCATTTGCCCTTGCACTCATGCTATTTTCAATATCTTCAAGTGTGCTTCCTCCCGTTACGATAGAGCCTACATTGATATCAATCTGCTTTAACATGTCAATACAGGCTCCAATTTCATGCTCTCTTTTTCTGGAAGGCCACATCCAGCCAACTAAATTTACCAGGTCTTGTTTAGGATATTCCCTGTTAAGAAAAGGCCTATAAAGAGATTTTAAAGCTGCATTATATCCTTCCCATTGATTGGCGCCTGATATAGCAGATTTTTCAATATATGTCACATCAATTTCCAGCATTTCCTGTATTTCAACCGCCAGCCTGCTCATCTCAATTCCGGATATCGCAACCGGATCCGCAGGGAGAAGAGCAATTAAGCTTGAATTTTCCAGCTCTATCAATTTTTTCATTTTAGCATGCCAGTGCTCATTAATTCTATAATTACCTATTATTATCTCATACCTGGGTATCTCTAGTAAAGATATCGGCTTCTTACCTAAACAAAAATCCTTTTCCCCCCAGGCAATGATAGTAAACCTAAGATGATTAAGACAACCTTTCGGGCCCACAATTACAGGAATTACCCCCTCCATGCTCAAATACATCCGCAAAGCAGCAAACATAGGGCCCAGCACCTGGTAATCTATCCAGACATCTTTTTCTTTAAGCTTCCAGTTGTTTTTCAAATCCTTTAAGTTGCCTTTAAAATATTTCACATCGATTTCCTCCAGATCACCCAGTATAAGTAAATTCAGGTTATATTATAAAGATCGAGAATAATATTTTTAATCTGATCCCAGTTTTTTACTCTATAAATATTATCATTATGCTCAAGATGCCTGTTATATTTCTTATCAAGCAGAATTACCTCAACCCTATTTTCAGCAATTTTATAAGCATTATCGGCATAATCTTCAATAAAGACACCAACGTTCTCTTCTTTTGCTATAATATCCTTCTCTTCAGAGTGAATTAATTTATCAAAGGGAAAGCCATTTTCCATAAGCCAGGATTGAGTTTGCCTTTTATATTCCTCGCTTCTGGCGGTGATAAACTTAATGGTAAAGCCTTTTTTATACAAAAAATCAAGGACCTTGCTTGCCATTTTTACAGGCTCTAACATATGATAGATGTCCGGAATTATACTGCCCAGAAAATCATTAATAATATCATTATCAATATCATATGCTTCATAAATATTGTATATGTTTTCATTCCGCTCAACATTCCGCCCAAGAAACTGACAAAAATGGTAATGCCACAGGCCCTTTTCATATTCACTCTCATCTGTTACTACCCCATCTATATCTACTCCCAGAATTTTACTTTTCAAGTTGACCTCTCCTTCTTTATATAAATTGGAATATTTATTGACAGCATAAATTAATCAGGTATTTTCTGCTCTCTGCTATCGCCTTTTCAGGAGATTCAGGCTCCCATATTTCCAGTGTCATTAATTCGCTGTATTCAATCTCTCTTATTGCTTTAAATATTGCTGGAAAACTAATATCTCCTTCTCCAGGTTTTAGATGCAAATCTCCTTTTCCAAAGTTATCACTCAGGTGAATGTTGATAATTTCATTTCTTAATATATTCAAGTAATCAACAGGATCTTCTCCATTCAGATAAGCATGGCCCACATCCAAAGTTGCTCTCAGGTATTTTGAAGAGAAGTCTTCGAGAACTGTTTTCAGCTTATCTGCACTGCTTAAAATAGAATTATTTCCCACTGGATAGTTTTCAAGCCCTATCTTAATCTTTCTTTTTTCTGCTTCTTTCAAAATTGCCTCAAGCGCTCTATAAAACCTATCTTTACCCGACTCTGATTCAGGTCTATCGCCAGTATAATAGCTTCCGCTATGAATTACAAAGACTTCAGAGTTTAAAATGCTGGCAGCTTTGATAGCCTCTAAATGCTGCCTTAATGACTCCTCCCATATTCCAGGATTGACACTGGATAAATCCAGACCATGGGAGGGCGCATGATAGCTATTTTTTAATTTTAATTTTTCCAGCAACTTTTTTAGCTTAATTATTTCTTTTTTATCAAAATACCTAATCCATAGATGAGGTGGTTCCCCCCATAACTCAACATAAGAAAAATCCAGGTTGGAAATAATATTTAATGCCTGATTAATATCCCTGTGAAGAAACACACTGCTTGAGACCCCCAATTTCATAATGATTATCCTCCTGTGTAATATATTTAAACCTGCCTTTATAAACTTTTTGTTTTTAAATAGCTAAATATGCTTTTTGTAGGTTGGATCGAAAACATCTATTATTGTATCGCCAAATATATTAACAGCTATTACAAATAGAGCCAGCACTAATCCCGGAAAAAAGCTGTACCAGGGAGCTATCATTATATATCCCCTTCCATGGGCAATGATATTTCCTATGCTGGGAGCTGGGGGCTGGACACCTAATCCAAAAAATGAAAGTCCCGCTTCGTACATAACAGCTCCTGGAATGCCCATAGAAAAGGTGGTTATGATAATTCCAAAACAGTTTGGGATTATATGATTTAAAACTATCCTTCTCTTATTAGCTCCTAAAGCTTTACTTGCTTCAATGTACTCATTTTTACAGATACTTAATACCTCTCCTCTTATCAGTCTGGCAACATCTGGCCAGCCAACCAGCATAATGGCAATTATCACAGACATCAAGCTGGGAGATAAAATTAATGTTATAATCATCGCCAGCAAAATTGCTGGCAAAGCTAAAAATACATCTGTTATACGCATAATAAAATTG
>PWEU01000005.1 GCA_003554005.1 Nitriliruptoraceae bacterium | reverse complement strand
GGGATGTCGACGCCCTCGGACACCATCCTGACCGCCACGATCCACGGGTCCCGGGACCCCGCGAAGCCGGCGATACGCTCGCTGGCCTCGGGGTCGTCGGAGGTGACCACGACCGGTTGCACGCCGTGATGTCGGCGGAGCAGCGCGGCCACCGCGTGGGCGTGCTCCACGTCGATCGTGATCGCGAGCCCCCCGGCGTCGGGCTGCTGCTGGCGGAGCCGCAGCAGCTCGGTGTGGGCCTGGTCGAGCACGGTCGGCAACCACTCCCCGTCCGGGGACAGGGCCGTCCTGAGCCGCTGGGACGAGGCGGTCCGGTCCAGGTGGTCGTCGAAGGTCGCCGACATCTCCGTCCCGTCGGGCGCGGTCCACTCCATCTGCCCACCGAGCCGGGGGAAGAACACCGGCCGCACCACCCCGCCATCGCGCAGCGCGTCGGCGTAGCCATAGACGTGGTCGGCGACGGCCTCGTCCTCCTCGGCCCACGGCGCCTCATCGGTCGGGCCGTAGGTCACGAAGGGGATCGGGTTCTGGTCGCTGCGGAAGGGGGTGCCCGACAGGGACAGGCGCCGGGCGGCCGATTCGAAGGCGAAGGCGATGCCGTCCCCCCAGGCGTGCTCGGCCCCCGCGTGATGGATCTCGTCGAGGACCACGAAGGCGTCGTCGGCGGGCCCGCGTAGCGTCGCCGGGTTCGCGGCCACCTGCTGGTAGGTCACGGCCACACCGTGCATGTCGCTCGGGAAGGGTTCGCTCGAGGCCCAGCTCGGCTCCAGTTGCAGGCCGAAGGCCGCCGCGGCCTCGGCCCACTGGTGCTTGAGGTGCTGGGTCGGAGTGACGACCACCAGGCGCCGGTGCGGGTGTCGGGCGAGATCGCGGAGGCCCGCGGTCAGGGCGAAGGTCGTCTTGCCGGCGCCGGGCGTCGCCACTGCCAGGAAGTCCCGCTGGGTGCGCTGCTCGAAACGGTCGAGCGCGTCCTTCTGCCAGCGGCGCAGGTGCAGGGAACGACGCACGAGGAGACACCTCGGTGGGAGCGGTGGGTGCGGATCGGACAGGGCGGGGGACGCCGCGCGAGGACGGACCGTAGCGGCCGAGGGTGATCTCGGATCAGGTGAGGTGGTCGGCGACGAGGTCGAGGAGGTCGTCGCCGTACCGCTCCAGCTTGGCGGGGCCGATGCCGGGACAGGCGCCGAGTTCGGTGAGCGTGGTGGGTTTGCGTCCGGCCAGCACCTGCAGGTGCCGGTCGTGGAACACCAGGTAGGCGGGAACGCCGTTGCGGGCGGCGACCTTGGACCGCCATGCGCGCAGCGCCTCGAACAGGTCGTCGTCGGGTTCGGGCCCGTCGAGTCCGACGTCCAACCTCGGTGTCTCACGGCCGTCGGCGCCGCGGGTGCCGGGTCCGGCCGCTGGGCCGAGCACCTTGCGGCTCCCCGCCACCTGCACCTTCGCGCCGTGGGGGATCCGCACCGTGGGCCGCTCACCCTCCTCGTCCAACTCGACGACCACGTGGTGGCGTCCGAGCCTGCAGATGTGGCCGGCGATGCCGCCGGGCAGCGTCACCGGGACCCCGACCGCGGCGCGCAGCCGACCGTCGGGGAGGAAGGTCGGGGCCACCGCCGTCAGCTCGTCCTCCGGTTCGGTCCGGGCTCGGGGGTCCGGGCGGCTCACGCGGTCGCTCGCACCGGCCGTGGTGGCGGGCGCCAACTCGTCGACGAAGGGCGAGGGGCGGGCCTGGTCGCTGATCACGTGGACCGAGCGCTGGCAGCGGGTGATGGCCACGTGGAAGACCCGGCGCTCCTCCTCCTGGTCGTCGGCGAGCCGGTGGGGGAACAGCCCCTGGTTCGCGGCGAACACCACCACGGTCGGCCACTCCATGCCCTTCACCCGGTGCACCGTGGACAGCGTCACTCCGGTCGGCTCGCCCGGCACGCGCAGGCGCTCGACGAGCCAGCCGGCGAACGCCGCGGGGTCCGGCTGCAGGGTGGCCAGCTGCTCCAGCGCGTCCAGGTCGTCGCCGTGGCTCGAGCCCTCCGGTCGGCTCCGGGAGGCGTCGAGGGCGTCCATCGCCTCACCCAGCCCGATGCGGTTGCGGACCACCCACAGGCACCGGGCGGTGTCGGCGCCGTCGGTGATGGCGGCCTCGAGGCGCCGGAGGTCGTCGAGGTAGCCGGTGAACCGTTCGCGGTGGGTGCCGTCCAGCTGGTCGCAGACCTGCTCCAGAGCTCGGATCGACCAGCGGCTCCCGCGGGGCAGGTGCGGTGTGACCGCGGACTTGACCTTGCGGGCGGGGCGGTTGAGGGTGTCGAACACGTCATCGCGTCGCAGCCGGTCGGTGTCCAGCCCGAGCCGGAGGTAGGCCAGGGCGGTCCGGACCCCGGTGCGCTGGAGTGCCGAGGTGTCCAGGGGCGCGGTGTGGGCGATCCCGGCCTCGGTGAGGGCCACCTGGACCGGCAGCAGCGCGCTGTTCACCCGCGCGAGGACGGCGAGCTCGGCGGGGGCGGCACCGGCCGCGAGCTCCTCGGCGATGATCGCCGCGGCGCGGTGGGCCATGCTGCCGCTGGCCACGCGGTGCACCGCCAGCCCGTCACCGCTCACGACGCGACCTCATCGGCGACCGCGGTCACCACCTGGGACCGGATCGTCTTCGGCACCCGGTGCCGGTTGTGCCCGAGCAGTTGGACCGCACCCTCGACCACCGCCGGTGGGCAGCGGTAGTTCACCTCCAGCGCGTGGTGGGTCGCACCGGGGAACCAGCGGTCGAAGGCGGTGAGGTGCTCCGGGGTCGCGCCGGCATAGCTGTAGATCGTCTGGTCGTCGTCGCCCACGGCGAACACCTGCAGCGACGGTCCCGCGACCAACCGCACCAGGAGCAGGAACGCGGGTGTGAGGTCCTGGAACTCGTCGACCAACAGGTGGGTCCCCCAGCGCTGGACGGTCGCCCTGAGCTCCGGTCGCTGTAGGAGCAGCTCGATCGCCCGGTAGATCTGCTCGTCGAAGTCCAGCAGCCGCTCCTCGGCCAGCAGACGGCGGTAGCGGTCGAAGGCTTCCGCGAACCCATCGATGTCGCCGCGCTCCGCCTCGACCTCAGCGGGGTCGCGGAGTGCCAATCGCACCTCGGCCAGGGCATCGAGGTAGGCCTGGAACGGGTCCTGGTTGGGGATGCGGGCGGTGCGGACCAGGCGGTCCAGGATGCGACGGACCTCCCGCTCGTCGATGACCTGCCGGCGTTCATCCAGGCTGCAGATGCGCAGGGCGAGGGAGTGCAGGGTGCGGATCGAGGCATGGAGGTCGCTGGTCCGCTCGCGCATCTCCTGGGCGGCGCGGGTGTTGTAGGCGAGTGCGGTGACCAGCTCCGGTTCGACGCCACGGTCACGGAGGAGGTGCCGGAGCCGAGCGGTGAGCACGCGCGTCTTGCCCGAGCCCGCCGGTGCGATCACACGCGCGGGGCCGAACCCGTGGGTGACCGCTGCGAGCTGGTCGGGCGCCAGCTCCTCGGACGGCAGCGCGTCACCCTGCACCGTCAGCCGGCCGAGCGACACGGACTCGCGGTGAACGAGTTCGGGCGCCACCCCGGCGTTCGGCGCCTTCGGCAGCGGCACGGGCAGCGGGCCTCGGGGACCGCCGTCGACGAAGGCATGACGCCCGTCGGGCAGCAGCACGTCCGCCGTATCGCTGCGGCTCGCGGCGGTGCGACGCTCGGCGAGCACGCCGTGCCACCACCTCGGTGTGCCGCCACGCAGGTCGTAGCTGTTGGCCCAGGTGAGGAAGTGCAGTGCCTCCCGGTGGAAGGCGTGATCGCGGGACAGCGCGTAGGGCGGGGTGTCGGTCGACTCGGGGACGCGGGCCGCCTCGTTGTCGACGGCGAGCTCGATGACGCTGCGTCGGCGTCGCAGCCAGC
>PWEU01000275.1 GCA_003554005.1 Nitriliruptoraceae bacterium | reverse complement strand
ACGACGACCTCGCCGACATCGCCGGACGGTGGTCGGAGGAGATGCTGGCCTCCGGCTACCGGCATTCCACCCCCGAGTTCCGTGCGCATCCGGAGTTCCCGGGCAGCGGTGAGAACATCGCCATCGGCCAGGTGGATGCAACCGAGCTGCACGTCGGCTGGATGGAGTCCGACGGGCACCGCGCGAACATCCTGCACCCGGACTACACCGACATCGGCGTCGGGGTCTTGTGCCGCAACGACGGCCGCATCTGGGCCACCCAGGTGTTCGGCGTCCGCCGCGGCGTCCACATGTCGGACCCACCGCTCCCGCCTGTCGACCCAGTCGTTCGCGACGACCGCGGGGGTCCTACCTGCCCTGGCAACCCGTTGGACTTCCTGCGGGTGTGGAACTGAGCCGGCTGGCGGCGCCCGTGCCGCGGCGCCGGGCACACCGACCCCGGAGCGACGGTGACGACCAGGTCCTCGTGGTGCCCGGGGTGCTGCACGCAGATCTCCGGTTCGGGTTCCTGCACGAGCAGCCAGAAGCGCCGCTTCCGGTCAGCGTTCTCCGACGACGGCTTGCGCTGCTCGTCGGATCTCCTCACCTGTGTCCACGGGGTTCTCATTCGGCAGGTCATGGCCAGCGTCCGGGATCTCGACCCTCCGGACGTTCGGGACCAGGCTCTCGAGCTCTGCGGCGATAGCTCGAAACGCCGGTTGGGTGCGTTCGCCGACGAGCAGCGTGACCGGTGTGGTCAGTTGGCCTAATCGCTCACGCGGAACCTCACCGGCCTGGTCCAAGCTCTCGATGTCGGCAGTAACGGCCGAGACGGAGTTCACGAGCCGGTACCTCATCTCATCGGAGATGGAGCTGTCCCAGGGACTGTGTCCGTCGTCGTGGGTGAAGACCCAGCGGTAAAACGGGACGATGGCCCGCTCCTCTGACATGAACACGCCGCGGATCTGTATCGCGAGGACCACACGGAGGAGGTCGAGCGTGCCGTGGTCCTCGAGGTACATCCCCGGCTCGAGGAGGACGAGCTCCGCGACGATATCCGGATGCTGCAGCGCCAACTCGACCGCGATCGGGCCGCCCATGCTCAGGCCGACGACGATCGCACCTTCAGCGTCGAGGTCTTCGAGGATCCTTGCCGCATCGGCGTGGTGCTGGTCCCACGTGTTCGCGGGCGACCCCGCCCCCTCGTACCCGCGACGGCTGTAGGAGATGACCCGGTGATCGTCCGCCAGCACGTCCGCGAGCGCTTCGAAGAACCGCAGCCCGTCGCCGGCGCCGTGGATCAGCAGTACCGGCGTTCCGGTGCCCTGCTCCACGTAGGGAAGCTCAGCGCCACCGACCTCGACGTAGCCGGTCGGTTCGAGAGCGACCGCCGCATCTGGGGCTTGGGGGAAGTCCCGGTCGAACACCGGCGGTGCCAGCCAGATCGCCATGCCGATCAGGGGCACTAGGACGATGACCGCAACGGCCCCGGCGAGGCGCTTCGCCACCGAACGCCGTCGAGATGCGCCAACCTGCACACCGTCCGCCCCGGAAGCTGCCGTTCGCGGCCCGCTGCCTGGCAGGTCGACTGCATCTTCTCGGACACCTGTGGCGTCCGGCTCACTCGCGTGCCGCCCTCGCCGGTGGTCGACCTGCAACCGCTCCTCGCCTCGATGGTTGTCCATGCCCCCGTGCCCACCTTCTCGATGCCCGTTCTGCCCGCACGCGCGGCCCCGAAGAGATTCGTTGCCTCGCACTGCGAAGCTGGCGACGTCGCAGGGGGCTGTCCATCCCAGGATTCTGGGACTGTGGCCTGCCTCGACTCCTGGTAGACCGGGTATGCCATGGTGAGGGAAGGGGGATGGGATGAGTGTCGCTCGGTTGCTGTCCGGCGTCGCGGGTCTCGCGGTCGTTGGGGTTGCCGGCTGGTTGGCGCCACTGGTGTTCGATCGGGACGCGCGGAGCAGGCTGTTCGGCCGCGGTGAGGAAGAGCTCGGTCCGCAGGCGCCGACCGCCGATCGGTTGCAGGCGGCTGCGACGGCGTTGGAAGCTGATGGGCGGGTGCGACGTGCAGAGGTCAACGGTGCGGAGCTGCCGTACCGCGACCAGGGACAGGGTCCGCCGCTGCTCCTCATCCACGGACACGGGGGAGGATGGTGGGCCTGGGACCCGCTGGTCGACGAGCTCGCGGGATCCCACCGGGTCGTCGCCTACAGCCGTCGCGGTTACCTCGGAGCCGGTGCGCTCGCGACGGCGTGGGAGCAACACTGGATGGATGCCGCTGCGCTACTCGATCAGCTGGAACTCACCGAGGTCGTGGTCGTGGCGCACAGCGGCGGGGGGACGGTGGCAGCGGAGCTGGCGGTGCGCCGTCCGGATCTCCTCGCCGGGCTGGTGCTGATCGAGACGCCGATCTACCTGCGGCGCAACCTCACGCCCGAGATCGTCCGGGCACTACTCGCGCTGCAGGTTCGCAGGGCACTGTTGCCCGATGCGCAGGCGATCGATGTCCTTTACCGGCGGGCCGCGTTCGCTCGGGACGATGGGACGAGCGGGTGGGACGAGATACCTGACCTCGACCGCTTCGGGGTCTTGCACACCGCCACCGCGGCGCTCAACGACATCGATCTGACCGCGTTCGTCGAGCCGCTGCCGCCCGAGGAGCTGGCCGATATCTCGTGCCCGGTCGTGCAGCTCGTCGGTGAGCGCTCACACCCGATGTTCGCCCGGAACGCCGGCCATCTGGAGACGATCATCCCGGCGGCGCGACGCATCGAGGTGCCAGACGGCGATCACGGCATGCTCTTCTCCGATCCCGCTGGAACCGCCGCGGCGATCCGGACCGAGGTTGCCGACATGATCGCTGCGTGATCCGGGTCCGTCCGGGATGGCAGCTGCGCCGGGTCTGCAGCCGAACGGCCACGCTAGCGGTGTGGTCCCGCGCGGTGCGGTGCGTCGGTCTTCGACGGGCGCTGTGGGAAGGGGCCGCCGCGGATAGGCCGGTCCAGCCTGAGACGTTCGGTGTTGTCCTCGACGCGTGGCTCGTAGTGCCCGGCGAAGACCTTACCGGTGAGTTCCCTACGGCTGTGGACCGAGGTCTTGTCGAAGACTTTCTTGAGGTGGTCCTGCACGGTGTAGGGGGAGATGCCCAGGGCTTCGGCGATCTCGGCCGTGGACCTGCCCTGCAGCACGTGCTGGGTGATCTCCTCCTCTCGCTCGGTCAACCCGTAGGCGGCCATCAGCAACGAGGTGATCCGGTCCGGTCCAGCTGGCTGGATCGTGATCGCCACCCGCGGCTCATCGTTCCCTGCGAGCATCTGGCCGTCCACCGTCAACCAGCCTCGAGCTGGCGAGCGGACCTGTGTGCTGACGGTGCGTCGGCGCTTGCTGGGTCGGTGAAGGACCGTCTGAGCCACCGAGAGCACGGCAAGCGGCACCGTCCTCGCTGTCGGCGCGGGCAGGTCTGCGAGCCACTGCTCCGCACCCGGTGTGAACCACTCCGGATCGAGATCGGGCCCGAGCACCACGATCGCCGGAGCGTCGGGGCCTTGGGGTTCTGCTGCCTCACCGAGCAGCAGGCCACGGCGCACCCCTTCGGCCAGGTGCGGGGCCACTTGCCGCAGGAACTCGAGTTCCTCGGCACAGAAGTCCGGCCGGCCCGGTTCCCGGGTCAGGTAGAACGCCCCCCAGTGCGCCCCGTCACCGGCCTGCAACGCGACCACGACCTCGTGCTCCACACCGATCGACGCCAGCAGCTGGCGGTACTCACCCGTCCGGTCGGGATCGGCGTCGAACAGTTCGGTCGTGGTCTGCAGACCCCGAGGATGCCGCACCACGTCGCTGACCC
The DNA here is from genome assembly GCA_003554005.1 of Nitriliruptoraceae bacterium. GTDB lineage: Bacteria > Actinomycetota > Nitriliruptoria > Nitriliruptorales > Nitriliruptoraceae > T1Sed10-7. The sequence continues at coordinate 97 of PWEU01000275.1, read as the reverse complement.
GGTTCCCCACCATCTGCGAGGCGTACTCGAACTCTGCCCACTGCTGCGGGGACATCTCGCACTCCCAGCCGTCCTGGCCCCCCACCAGCAGACTGGT
>PWEU01000029.1 GCA_003554005.1 Nitriliruptoraceae bacterium | reverse complement strand
GCTCAGCGTCGAGGACGCGGCGATGGCCAAGTGGTGGCTGACCGACCTGCTCGGCGAGGTGGTGGACGCCGGCGTCCAGCTGCACGGGGGTTACGGGTACATGCGCGAGTACCCGATCGCACGAGCCTTCGTGGATGCCCGCGTCCAGCGGATCTACGGCGGGACGAACGAGATCATGAAGGAGATCATCGGTCGCACGCTCGGCGTGTGAGTCCATCCGTCCCTGTGGCGATGCTCCCTGGCGATGCTGCAGGCTTCCGGCCCAGCGGGTGGCTCAGCTCTGGACGTGGGCGGCCACGATCGCCGGCAGGGTGGTGAGGTAGCGGTCGAGTCGTCGGCTCGCGGCGTCGGCGTCCTGGTCGACGAGCCACTGCAGCAGCAGCCCGTCGATGGTGGCGACGACGTAGCGCGCGAGCTCGTCGCTGGTGCCGGGATCCAGCTCGGAGGTCACGTCGCGGAGCATCCCGCTCAGGGTCCCGACCAGCAGGTCGTACTGCTGGACGGCGAGGTGGTGCTTCTCCGGCTCCCGTAGGGCGTGCAGCGTGAGTTCGTACTGCGCGAGCTGCAGCGTACGGGTGCCTTCGAAGTAGGCCCATGCCCTCCGGAGGAACCGTTCCAGGACCTCAACGGCCAGCTCCGTGCCCTCGAGGCGTCGTGCCGTGGCCGGTTCGCCCATCTCCGCGGTCGCTCCCAGGGTGGCATCGATCTCTCCGACGACCCGCTGGATCACCGCCTCGAGGAGTTCGTCCTTGGAGTCGAAGACGTAGTGGAAGGCCCCGAGGGCGAGCCCCGCCCGGTCGGTGATGGCTCGGGTGGTGGCCCGGGTGAGACCCTGGTCGGCGATCACCTCGACCGCGGCGTCGATCAGCTGCTCGCGACGTTCCTCGGCGCTGCGACGATCGGTCGGGCCATGTTCGGGGGTGTCCTTGGTGTTGCTGGTCATCGCGGTTCCCTCTGGACGCGGTGGTCCGGGCCGACGAGCCGGTGGGCGGGTCGTGGGCGGATGGAGCGGAAACCTCCATGGGATCAGGCCCGAGCGCCGGTGGCTCGCCGTCACCCCGACCGACCGGTCCCCTGGCCGTTCGGTGGGTGCACACCGCCCCACGAGCCCGAACGGCGTCGGGAATGGCCGGCGGCCAGCCCGCGTTCCCCATCACGAACGCGATCGTTCCCGGTCGCCCACTCCGTCACCACCTATCCGAGGAGCCACCGTGGCCACCCCGCAGAACCTGACCTCCGACGACTTCCGTGAGACCATCGACGAGAACGACATCGTGCTCGTCGACTTCTGGGCCGACTGGTGCGGCCCCTGCAAGATGTTCGCTCCGATCTACGAAGAGACCGCTGCCGCCTTCGATGACGTCGTGTTCGGCAAGGTCGACACCGAGGAGCAGCAGGAGCTCGCGGCCGCCTTCCAGATCCGCTCCATCCCGACGCTGATGGCCTTCCGGGACAACGTGCTGGTGTTCAACCAGGCCGGGGTGCTGCCGAAGGAGTCGCTCGTGGACCTGATCGAGCAGATCAAGGGGCTGGACATGGAGGACGTCCACCGCCAGATCGCCGAACAGGAACAGCAGGCCGCGAAGAACTGACCGGCCGGCTCCACGCCCGGACCGCCGAACCACCCCCGGTCGGCACGCACCGGGGCGGGATCCACCGGTCCCGCCCCGCTGTCGTCAGCCACGCGTGCACCGGGACATGCCGCGTTCCACCGCATCGATCAGGTAGGGCCTGAGCTCACCCGGAGCGACGATGCGGTCGACCGAGCCGACCTCCCGGGCCCGCTCGATCGAGTGGATCCCGTCGAACTCCACAGCCACCTCGCCGAGCTTCTCCGAGCGCACCTCGCTGCGCAGGCCCGCGAGCGCGGCCCGCAGCTGCCCCTGCTCGGTCGGCTCCGCCGTGGCGATGCGCTCCCGTAGCTGCCCGAGCCGGGGGTCGGCGTCGGTGCGTCGGTTCACCTCGCCGGCGAACACCACCGCTGCCGCCGGGGGACCACCGATCACCGAGGCGCGCGAGCCCTCCACCGCCGCGACCTCGAGATGGTCGTTGAGGGCCTTGGAGAACACCACGAACGCGCCGCCGTGGTAGCGGGAGATGACGGTGAACACCACGGGGCCGTCGAAGTTGACGATCGCCCGGCCGATCTCCGCACCCAACTCGAGCTGGAGCTCACGCAGGGACTCCGGCGAACCGTCGAACCCCGACAGGTTGGCGAGCACGACCACGGGGCGGATGCCGCTGGCAGCGTTGATCGCCCGCGCGACCTTCTTGGAGGCGCGCGGGAACAGCGTCCCCGCCGTCCAGCCCTCCGGCCCGTCGGCTGGGACCGGGCCCCGGCGCGGCAGGGGGCGGGACTCGATGCCGATGAGCGTGAGCGGGTAGCCGCCGAGGTGGGCATCGGTGACGACCGCCACCTCGGCGTCGGCCATGTCCTTCCAGCGTTCCAGGGGCTCGTGGTCGAGGTCACCGACGGCCCGGAGCACCGTGCGGATGTCGAAGGGCTTCTTGCGACCGGGGTTGGTGCGTTCGTCGAACACCTCGCCGACCGTGGCGAAGTCGAGGCCCTCGATCTGGTGGGGGTAGCCGCGCACGTCGCGGTCCCGATCGTCGGTGGTGGGGGCCGGCCGGGGGAAGCGCTCCCCGGGGGCCCCGTAGCTGTGCTCGTAGTGGGCGAACAGCACCTCGATCGCGCTGGCCAGATCCGGGGCCCAGTGCTGGGCCTGGCCGTTGGGCCCCATCACCCGGTCGTAGCCGCCGATCCCGAAGTTGTCCTCGGCCGACACCCCGCCGGAGTAGTCCAAGGCCTGCTTGCCCGTGAGCACCATGGCCGAGTCGGGAGTCATGACCAGGATGCCCTTGGTGTGCATCAGCATCGTGGCCTCGGCGTTCCAGTAGGGCTGGGCGCCGACGTTGATGCCCGACACGATCACGTGAAGCTGTCCGCCGGCTTGCGTGAACTCGATGATGCGTCGCAGGACGGCGGCGACGCCGTCCATGTTCTCCGTCCCGGAGTCCATGGCTATGCGGGCACCGGAGGACACCGCGAACCACTCGATCGGACAGCCGAGCTCCTCGGCGAGGTCGATCGCCTGGCGGATCAGCGCGCACTCCCGCGTGGCGATGGAGCCGAGCCCCTTGGTGGGGTCACCGAACAGCGCGACCCGGGTCATGCCCTCCGGGTAGCGGTTGGTGCGGGTGGTGACCCGACCCACGACGATCCCCGCACGGTTGCGGCCGTAGGGTCGGTCGACGGCGACGAGGCGGCCGTCGTCGTCGAGGTCGTACTCGACGAACCCATCCGCCTCCTGCGAGGTCACGGTGGACCGGTCCCGGATCAGCAGCGGCACCAGCTCGTAGGGGTAGACGCTGCCCCGGCTACGGGCCTTCATGACCTGCCGGCTCATCTCGTCGAAGGGAGCCAACGGTCGTGTCGGGGGTTCGGTGACCCGCAGGGTGAAGCCCTGTCCCGGTGGCCGCGACATGCGCACGACCACCTCGGTGGGTTCCGCCCCCGGGAGCGCCAGGCGGGCCTGCACCGTGACCTGCTCGAGTCCGAGCCCCTCGGTGGTGGGCGCGAGCGCGCGCACGACCGGTTCCAGCTCGGCGATGGGCACGTCGACCGTCGGCCACACGTGGAGCATGATCCGGTTCCACTCGGGCCCGTTGCTCCCCGAGGTGGCCGCCCGGGCCCGGCGCAGATCGTCCAACGCCGAGGCGAGCACCTGCTCGAGCTCAGGGAGGGCGACCACCCGCCCGTCCGCGTCCCGGACCGGGGTGAGGTCCCGGACCTCGCTCATGACGAACAGCCGTTCGTCCTCGGGGTGATCATGGGCACGGGCGTGGAACAGGTAGGTGTGTTCCGACGACGGCAGCCGGGTCATGGCGAAGTGTTCGAAGCGCCATAGGTCGAGCCGGCCGGCGATCAGGGGGTGGATGCCCCGCAGGTGGCGGCGCTCGTGGAACCTGCCGTGTTCG
>PWEU01000200.1 GCA_003554005.1 Nitriliruptoraceae bacterium | reverse complement strand
CGCCGCGGCAGGTCGAACTGGTGGTCGTTCTTCATCACGTAGGCGACGCCACCCTTGCCCGACTGCGAGTTGACGCGGATCACCGCCTCGTAGGTCCGGCCGACGTCCTTCGGGTCGATCGGCAGGTAGGGGACGTCCCAGGTCGTGTCCTCGACGGCGATGTCGGCGGCTGCCGCATCACGCTCCAGTGCCTCCAGGCCCTTCTTGATCGCGTCCTGGTGGCTGCCGGAGAAGGCGGTGTAGACCAGGTCGCCCCCCCAGGGGTGCCGCTCCGGGACCGGCAGTTGGTTCGCGTACTCCACGGTGCGGCGGATGCGGTCGAGATCGGACAGGTCGAGCATCGGGTCGATCCCCTGGCTGAACAGGTTCATGCCCAGGGTGATCAGGCACACGTTGCCGGTGCGCTCGCCGTTGCCGAACAGGCAACCCTCGACCCGGTCGGCGCCGGCCATCATGCCGAGCTCGGGGGCGGCCACGGCCGTGCCCCGGTCGTTGTGGGGGTGCAGCGACAGCACGATCCGGTCGCGGTCCGGCAGGTTGCGGTGCATCCACTCGATCGAGTCGGCATAGACGTTGGGGGTCGCCATCTCCACCGTCGCCGGCAGGTTCAGCACGATCGGGCGATCGGGGGTCGGCTCGATCACCTCCATCCCCGCGCCACACACCTCGGCGGCGAAGTCCAGTTCGGTCCCGGTGTAGGACTCGGGGGAGTACTGCCACAGCACGTCGGTGTCCGGGGTCACGACGTCGGCATACTTGCGGGCGGTCGTCGCACCGCGGACGGCGATGTCGCGGATGCCGGCGCGGTCGAGCCCGAAGACGACCCGGCGTTGGGTGATCGAGGTCGAGTTGTAGAAGTGGACCATCGCGCGATCGGCACCGACCAGCGACTGGAAGGTGCGCTCGATCAGCTCGTCCCGGCACTGGGTCAGCACCTGGATGACCACGTCGTCGGGGATCAGGTCCTGCTCGATCAGGTGCCGCACGAAGTCGAAGTCGGTCTGGCTGGCGGCGGGGAAGCCGACCTCGATCTCCTTGAACCCCATCCGGATCAGCAGCTGGAACATCTCCAGCTTGCGCTGGCCGTCCATCGGGTCGATCAGCGCCTGGTTCCCGTCCCGAAGGTCGACCGCCGCCCACCTCGGGGCGCGTTCGATCCGCCCGGACGGCCAGGTGCGGTCGGGGAGGTCGACCGTGACCTGCTCGTGGTAGGGCCGGTAACGGTGCAGCGGCAGCCCGGACGGTCGTTGCTGCGGGGTCCAGGGCGCGGCGGTCTGGGAGTGCGTCTCGCTCATCGGAGGTGGTCCTTCGTGCGGTCGGTCGGTGCTCTGCGTGACCGGCAACGCGGGACCCCCGCGGCGAGGATTGCCGGCCTACCCGACCCCGCCGCGGCGACGAAGGAGCAGCAGTCCGTCACAGCGCATGGTGCGCAGCATACGGAACGGCGCCGCCGTGGTCACCTGTGTGCCAGCTCGGCCTCCTCGAAGGCCAGCACCTCCACGAACCCCAGACGCCGGTACAGGCCCCGGGCGGCGAGGTCGTCCGGGGCCAGGTTCAGCCCGATCGTGCACATCTGTCGGCGGAGCCGGTGACACACCGCCCTGGTGGCGAGCCGGCCGAGTCCGTGACCGCGATGTGACGCTGCGGTGCGGAGCACGGGGCCCCGGGCTCACCCGAGGGCCGTGGTCAGCAGCTCCCTGAGGTCGGTCTCGAAGCCCTCGGGATCGCTGTTCCACTCCCGAACGTGGTCGATGTCCCGGTACTCGACGTAGGTCGCCTGCGAGCCGAGTAGCGCGGCGAGCTCCCGGCTCGGCTCGACCGGGATCGTCGTGTCCGCGCTCCCGTGGGTGATGAGGATCGGTACGTCGCCAGGGAGCTCGTCCGCCCGGTCGGCGTGCTCGACCTGGGAGAAATCCAGACCGGAGCGCCAGGTGGAGATCCAGCGCGTGCTGGTCAGCAGCGGCGGGATGACCGCCTCGGGGATGCCCCGGTTACGCGCCTGGAGGTCCAAGGTGGCGCCGAGCGAGACCAGTGGTGAGATGAGCACGGCACCCGACACCCGGTCCGCGTGGTCCGAGCGGCGCAGCAACGACAAGGCGACGGACCCGCCCTGGCTGTAGCCGGCCAGCACGATCTCGCGCGCGCCTTCGACCTCGATGAGGTGCTCGATCGCAGCCTCGAGCTCCAGCCACTCCCGCTCGCCGTAGAAGCCGTAGCCGTTGGGGTCGGCCGGGGCATCGGGGTCGTTGCGTACCGAGATGGTCAGCGACGGCAGCCGCAGCTCGTCGAGGACCGGGAGCAGCCGGTTGCCCTCGCTGAGGCCGCCCCCACGACCGTGGACGATCACGACCCAGGTCTCGCCAGTCTCCGCCCGCCGGGGCACGACGCGCCAGGCCGGCAGCTCGCCGAGCTCGCTGGCCACCGAGATCGTGTCGAAGGGCAGCCCGAGTGTGGTCGCCGGGTCACCGAAGAAGGTGTCGACCGTGGTCGCCACGCGCTCCCCGACCGCCGGCCACTCACCGTCCAGCAGGGTCGTTGTCCGGGTCGTGCTGTCGGCGTCCTGCTCCCAGTCCCCGTTGGCCAGCAGCAACCCGGAGTCGGACACCAATCCCACGGTGAACAGCCCGAGGTCGCCGTCGGTCGCCGCCAGGGTGATGCTGCCGGCCTCGGTGTCGGAGGCCGTGACCGTCACCTCCGGTATCGGGACGTAGCGCGGTGGGGCCGGGAGGAGCTGGTCGCTGTAGTACCACCCACCGGCGCCGAGCCCGAGCACGAGCAGCGCCGAGAGCGGCAGAGCGACCCAGAGCAGGATCCGGCGCACGGTGGTTCCCCAGGTGGTGGCGTGACGTCGAGGGTTCGCCGCCACGGACCCCCGTGCTCCACCGGTGCGGCACCAGAACGTACATACCATACGTTGCGGGTCGGTGCGAACGCGATGACGATTGCCGTTCCGGCGGTTCGCGGTTGCCGGGCGTCGCTGGTGTCGAGAGGTTCGGAGGACAGGTGCGCGGGACGCTCAGCGTGGTGGCGACGCCGATCGGCAACCTCGGCGATCTCAGCGAGCGGGCCAGGCAGGTACTGACCACGGCCGACCTCGTGCTGGCGGAGGACACGCGGCACACCGGTCGGCTGCTGGCGCACCTCGGCAGCGAGGTCCCCCAGCGGTCGCTCCACGAGCACAACGAGGAGGAGCGCATCGGGGAGGTGCTGGCCCGGCTGGAGGCCGGGGAGCACCTCGCCCTGGTGTCCGACGCCGGGACCCCCACGGTCTCCGATCCCGGGTACCGGCTGCTGGCCGCCTGCGCCGACGCCGGCGTCACGATCGTGCCGATCCCGGGCGCCTCCGCCTTGCTGGCCGCGCTGGTCTCCTCGGGGCTGCCCACCGACCGCGTCGCCTTCGATGGTTTCCTCCCGCGCAAGGGCTCGGCCCGCCGTGCCCGCCTCGCGGAGCTCGCCCGCGAACCACGTACCGTCGTGCTCTACCTCTCGCCCCACCGGGCCGGCGCCGACCTGCGTGACCTGGCCGGGTCGCTCGGTGGCCAGCGTCGGGCGGCCCTGTGCCGCGAGCTGACCAAGCTGCACGAGGAGATCCGTCGCGGCACCCTGGACGAGCTCGCGTCCTCCGCGGCCGACGGGGTGCGTGGGGAGGTGACCCTGGTCATCGCCGGCGCCGGAGCAGACCCGGCCGCCGACGACGAGACGCGGGACCTCGATGCCCAGGTCGCCGAGGTGGCCGGGTTGGTGGCTGCCGGGGGCGGGACCAAGAGCGCGGTCGCCGAGGTCGCCGAGCGGTCCGGGGGGTCGAAGCGCGTGCTCTACCAGGCGGTCCTCGATGCCCGAGCCGCTGCTCGTCACGACTGACCCGCAGCGCTGAGCGCAGGGCGCGACGGCGACCGGGGAGCGGGCACCGCACGCCCCCGGGCGGTAAGAGCAACCTCCAGAGGGCATCGTGCGTCGACACAGGTGTGGCGCCACGGTGG
>PWEU01000335.1 GCA_003554005.1 Nitriliruptoraceae bacterium | reverse complement strand
CGGGCCGGCCACCTCGTCTCCTCCCGGTCAGCGCCTCCTGGTCGGTGGGCGCCCGTCGCTGGTCAGCCCGCGTGGTCGCGCAGGTCGAGCACCGTGCCGGACGGCACCTCGTCGTCGTCCAGCAGGGCCCAGAACCGCCGGGCGACCGCCTCGGGATCCTCGAGCGCCCCCTCCTCGTGCAGGCGGCGGAAGCGCTCGACCTGGGGGAAGTTCCGGGCGTCGGTGGACCGGATGCGCTCCTGCATGGACGTGGCGACCACCCCCGGGGTGATGCTCAGGACGCGGATACCTCCGCGCTGGCCCTGCTCGGCGCCGACGGTGCTGACCCAGCGGTCGAGTGCCGCCTTGGACGCACCGTAGGAGGACCACCCCGCGTAGTCCTTACGGGCCGCGCCCGAGGACACCATCACCAGCTCCCGTCGGCACTCCAGGTGGGAGACGGCCCCGAGGAAGCGGTGCCCGAGCACCTGGGGGGCGGCGGCGTTGAGCAGCACGTTGCTCTGGTACCGCCCAGGGTCCACCTCACCGGCGAAGCCGATCGGTTCCAGGGTGCCGGCGGACTGGATGCAGGTGATCCGCGCCCACTCCCGCTCCGTGGCGACCGCGTCGATGACGTCGCCGACCCGGGCCCAGCTCGCCGGGTCGGCGAGGTCGGCCTCCAGGTGGCCGGTGGCCACGTCGGCCGCCGGGCGCCGGCTGACGGTGACCCGGTGGGCGTCGGTGGGGGCGGTGGCGAGCAGGGCGTGGCCGATGCCCGCCGAACCGCCGGTGACGATGATGAGATGCTCCATGCGGCGAGCCTACTGCCATACCCGGTCACCAACCGAGGCGGGCGAGGAACCGGGCGACCCGCCCCTGGAACGGCCCCCGGGCCTGCTCGGGGAACCCGTGTCCGAGATCGTCGAAAAGGGTGAACTCCCCCGCGGGGAGCGCCTCGGCCAGCTGCCGGGCGACGTCGGGGTCGATCAGCTCGTCCCGCCCACCGGCCATGACCAGCGCCGGGACGGCGATGCCCGCCAGGCGGTCGCTGGCGTCGTGGCCCGCGCAGGCGGCGCTGAGCACCAGGTGGCGGGCGACGGCGCGGGCCGGGGCGGGCGGCACCTGCGCGGCGGCGTCCAGGGCGAGGTGGTCGGACCGCGCGGCCCCCGTGACCGAGGCGCGGATCGCATCCCGGCGGAAGCGGTCCTGGTCGCCCGCGCCGAGCCACCGGTCCCACCGGGCCAGGACCCCGCGCAACCGCTCGTCGGCGCGCGCCGTGGTAGCCGACAGCACCAGCCCGGCCACCAGGTCCGGACGAGCCGCGGCCAGGTGCTGGGCGACCATCCCACCGAGGGAGTGGGCGACGAGGACCGCCGGTGCCGTCAGCCGCTGCTCGAGCACAGCAGCGAGGTCGCCGGCGAGGTCACGCGTCGAGATCCCGGGCTGCAGCCGCCCGCGGTAGGAGAGGATCAGCCCGCGCATCCGCTCCAGGGGCAGCGGCACGTGGGCGTACAGGAGCTGGGCCCGTGGCGAGGTCACCGGGGTCATGCCGTCGGTCAGGCCCGGGACCAGCACCAGCGTCGGCGCTCCGGCGGTCCCGACCTCCAGCAGCGCGAGACGCCCACCCGGGACCGGAGCCCACGCCACTGGCGGTGCGGTACCCAAGGTGGCCCTCCCCCGATCGCCTCGCCGTGAGGGTAGGCCCGGCACCGCGCCGCCCCCCGACGACCGACCGGTCCACCGGTACCGTCACCCGACACGACACCGGCTGGACAGGAGGCCTCCACGTGCCCCCCTCGGACCCGTCAGCCGGTGGCGCGATGGACCCGTCAGCCGGTGGCGCGATGGACCCGTCAGCCGGTGGCGCGATCGAGGACCGGCGTCGGCTCCGACCGGCCCTGACCGCCGTGGCGGGTGGCCTGCTGGCCCTGCTCGCGCTGGGCCTGGCCGCTGCGCTGCTGGTGCTGCCGCTGACCACCTCACCGGAGCCGAGCGCCACGACACCGGGGCTCGGGGCCCTGGGCGAGGACGGCGGCTTCACCGTCTGGGAACGCAACGACGACGGCACCCCCGTCCGCTGGGACCCCTGCACGCCGATCGAGGTGGTCTGGTCACCGGTGACCGCACCGCCGGGTGCCGCCACGGACCTCGGCGAGACGCTGGACCGCCTCCGCGACGTCTCCGGCCTGCCCCTGAGGCTGGTGGGGACGACCGACGAGCGGCCCAGCGGCTCGCGGCTGCCCTACCAGCCCGAGCGCTACGGCGACCGGTGGGCCCCCGTGTTGGTCGCCTGGGCGGATCCGGCCCAGCCGGGGCTGCCGTTGCGCGACACCGACCGCGGTGTCGCGGTCCCGGTAGCGGTCGGCCAGGCAGGTGACCGCACCTACGTCACGGGGCAGGTGGTCCTGAATGGCACCCGCGACGACCTGCTCCCGGGCTTCGACGACCGGGCCGATGCCTGGGGCGCGACTCTGCTCCACGAGTTGCTGCACGTGCTCGGCCTCGGCCACGTCGACGATCCGACCCAGCTCATGCACCGCTACCCGGGCAGCGGACCGGTCCTGCTCGGTGACGGCGACCTGGCAGGGGTGGCGGAGGTGGGCCCCGGGCTCGGGTGTCGCGACGTCCCGCCGGCGGGTCCGGTCCGGGTGGCGGACCCGCCGTCCCGATCCGGCCACGGGGTGCCGTGAGGCAAGCTCGGGACCGACCGGTGCGCAGCTGCGGCCCCGGGTCTGCGCGATGGCGCCCCGCTCCACTATCGTCCGCGGCCCCGCTGCGGAGGAGGCGTCGATGAGCGTGTTGGAGCTGTTCCGACTCGACGGCAAGGTCGCGATCGTGACCGGAGCCTCGTCCGGGCTCGGGGTCGCGTTCGCGCGCGCGCTCGCCGAGGCGGGCGCCGACGTCGCCCTCGGCGCCCGGCGCCTCGACCGGCTGGAGGAGACCCGGGCGATGGTCACCTCGCTCGGGAGGCGGGCCATCGCCGTCGAGACCGATGTCGCCGACCCCGAGGCATGCCAGCGACTGGTGGCGTCGACCGTGGCCGAGCTCGGAAGGGTCGACGTGCTCGTCAACAACGCCGGAGTCGGGACCGCGGTGCCCGCGACCCGCGAGACGCCGGAGCAGTTCCGCCAGGTGATCGACGTCAACCTCAACGGTGCCTACTGGATGGCTCAGGCCTGCGGCCGGGTCATGGAACCCGGGAGCAGCATCGTCAACATCTCGAGCGTGCTCGGGATCACCACCGCAGGTCTGCCGCAGGCGGCCTACGCCGCCTCCAAGGCCGGCCTGCTCGGTCTCACGCGGGACCTCGCCTCGCAGTGGACAGGACGCAAGGGCATCCGGGTCAACGCGCTGGCACCCGGGTTCTTCGCCTCGGAGATGACCGAGCAGTACCCCGAGGGCTACCTCGAGGCGGTGGCGCCGCGGGTGCTCGCCGGCCGTCACGGGGACGACCGCGAACTGGCCGCGGCGCTGCTGTTCCTCGCCAGCGCCGCGGGTGGCTACGTGACCGGCCAGACCCTGACCGTCGACGGCGGGGTGACGATCACCTGAGATCAGTGCGGGCTGGGCGTCGCCGCCCACCCCGCGGCGGCGCGGCGGCGCGGCAGCGCGGCAGCGCGGCAGCGCGCCAGCGCGGCTGGGATCGCAACCGATCGACCACGTAATGGCCGCATCGTTGCGATCCGGCCGGCCTCCCGCCCAGGACCACCGCCAGCGCGGCAGCGCGCCAGCGCGGCGGCGCTCCCGCTCAGGCGACGCCGTCGATCGCGGCGGCCAGCGCGGCAGCGCGGCAGCGCGCCAGCGCGGCTGGGATCGCAACCGATCGACCACGTAACGGCCGCATCGTTGCGATCCGGCCGGCCTCCCACCCAGGACCACCGCCAGCGCGGCGGCGCGGCAGCGCGGCAGCGCGGCAGCGCGGCAGCGCGCCAGCGCAGCTGGGATCGCAACCGATCGACCACGTAACGGCCGCATCGTTGCGATCCGGCCGGCCTCCCGCCCAGGACCACCGCCAGCGCGGCAGCGCGG
>PWEU01000282.1 GCA_003554005.1 Nitriliruptoraceae bacterium | reverse complement strand
AGCGACACGAGGACGGCACCATGGCCTTGATGGTCGGCACTGGCCCATTCGGGCGCTCGCCCGCCGGAGTGTTCAACTTCGAGGTGGATGCGCCGAAGCATCAGCTCTATCTCGAGCGCAGCCCACGGCGGATCCGTGCGGTGATCGGCGGCGAGGTGGTGGCGGACAGCACCGGTGGTGCCCACCTCCTCCACGAGACCGGGCTGATGCCCGTCTACTACCTGCCGCGGACGGACGTGCGTGATGAGTTGCTGGAGCCCAGCGACACCTCCACCCACTGTCCGTTCAAGGGTGATGCCTCCTACTGGCACGCCCGGGTCGGCGATGAGGTCCGCGAGGACGCGATCTGGGCCTATCCCGAGCCACTTGAGGGCGCTCCCCCACTCGCCGATCTGGTGGCCTTCGCGTGGGACGCGGTCGACGAGTGGTACGAGGAGGCCGAGCGGATCGGAGTCCATCCGCGTGACCCCTACCACCGCTGCGACGTGGTGCGCACCGATCGCCACGTCGTGATCCGGGTCGACGGCGAGGTGATCGCGGAGAGCGACCGGGCGAGGTTGTTGTTCGAGACCGGCCTCCCACCGCGGACCTACCTGCCGGCCGAGGACGTGGATCAGACACGCCTCGAGCCGTCCGACACCGCGACGCGATGCCCCTACAAGGGGACGACCAGCCGCTACCACTCGATCCGCGTCGGCGACCACCTGGTCGAGGATGCCATCTGGGTCTACGACGACCCGCACGACGAGGTTCGCGGCATCGCCGGGTTGCTGGCCTTCTACGACGACAAGGTCGACATCGAGTCGACACCGGCGAGGTGGCAACGTCCGGAGCCGCTCGGCTAGTCGGTGAGGCCGCCCGAGCAGCGCCACCTCACCCCAGCAGTTCGAGGAACACGTACAGCCCCACCAGCCCGAACACGCCGAGGACCGTCGCCCGCCCCCACGCCGCACCGTACCCGCCGCTCCACGCCACCCCGCCGAGCAGGAGCCCGAGCAGCACCGCGGGCATGCCGAGCAGCCCACATCTGTGCCAACTCGGACGGCCACAACCCCCGACTGCCCTGTGGATAACTCGGTCCGGACGCTGGCGGGGAGCAGTGGCCATGTTCGCCGAGCCCTTCGACGGTACCTCCGTCCGTACCGCCCACACCTGACGAGGTGCGGATCTCGTCGGTCGCGGCAGCCGCGTCGATCGACGCCCTGCTGGCTGACATCGTCCCCGCACGTCGGGCTGCCGTGACCGAGGACGATGAGGTGCTCACCACGGGCCAGGCCGCCGTCCTGCTCGGCGTCTCGCATCCGACGCTGGTGGCCTGGCTCGAGGGCGGCCGGATCCCCCACCACCGGGTGGGTACCCATCGGCGTGTACGCCGCTCCGACGTCCGCGCGTACCGGGACCACCTTGGGTAGCCGCCAGACCTACCGCAGAGGCTCACCCGGGGGCCGGTCGGCATCGGACCTGGCTGCGCCCAGGATCCGGAGTACGTCGATCCGATCCGGCTGGTGGCGGTAGAACACGACGTACGGCAACCCTCGCACGACCGCGCGGCGGACATCGCGGTAGCCAGCGACGAGGGGGGCGCTGCGTGGGAACTCGGTCAGCCGTGCGAACAGCTCGTCCATCGCCGCCACGAAGCGATCACCCAGCCCGTCCACCAGGCCGTGGTAGGGGGCGTGGGCCTCGGTCAGATCGGCGGCCGCGGCGGGACGCAGCACCAGGGCGGTCACTCGGACAGCAATCCGTCTCGAACCTCCGACCAAGGCAGGCCAGCATCCGGCTGCCGCTCGGCCTCAGCGAGCGCCTCGTCCAACAGGCGCCGCTCCTCGTCGGTCGGCTCGTACACCGGCTCACCGAAGTAGCGGCGTAGCGCCTCTTGGAACACCTCGGAGCGGGACCGGTGCTCGATCTCCCGTAGCCGCTCGACCATGTCGAACAGTTCCTCGGGCAAGGTCACCGCGATCTTCCGAACCGCCACGACACACCCTCCCGCAAGTATGAGGACATCATACCGACGCGAGGGTCTAGTGGTCCGTTTCTGAAGCGGCTTTCCGGTTGGCGACTGCGAGGATGTCGTCGACGGTCTTGGTCCAGGTGAAGGGCACGCAGCGGTCGTTCCAGGCGTCGATGAAGTTACGGATCGCGTCGGTGACCTGCCTCACGGAGGTGAAGGAGGCGCGGCGGATGGCTTGTCCGGTGATGATGGAGAAGAAGGACTCGACCAGGTTCATCCAGGAGGAGGAGTGGGTCGGGATGAAGTGCAGATGGATCCGAGGGTTCTTCGCCAGCCAGGCCTTCACATCGGCGTGGTTGTGGGCGGAGTAGTTGTCCACCACGGTGTGCAGCTGCGGGCGCGGGTAGGCCTTGGAAACCAGCTTGAGGAACTTCAGGAACTCCACGCCACGGTGCCGTGGGTAGCACGCATCGGTGACTTTGCCGGTTGCGACCTCGAGGGCGGCGAACAGGGGGGTGGTGCCGTGACGGCGGTAGTCATGCGACTGCTTCTCGGCCTGGTCCGCCTTCAAGGGCAGGATCGGTTGGGCGCGTTCCAGCGCCTGGATCTGGGACTTCTCGTCCACACACAACACGATCGCGCCCTCGGGTGGGTGCAGATACAGGCCGACGATGTCGGTGACCTTGGCCACCAGCTCCGGGTCGGTGGAGAACCGATACGTCTCCGACCGCCACGGCTGCAGACCCCACCCCTTCCACAACCGGGTCACCGTCACATGCGACACATCCCCCAGATGTCTGGCCAGCAGCCGCGAGGACCAGTGCGTCACCCCCAACGACTCGGGCGGCGGCGCGAGCGTTGCCGCCAGGATCTCATCGGTGCGGGCCTGGGTCAGCTTCGGTGGCGCCCCCGACCGGGGCGCATCACCAAGCCCCTCGAGCCCATCGGTCGCATACCTGCTCCGCCACAACGTCACCGTTGCACGCGAACACCCCACTTGCGCAGCGATCTCGGCGGCTGGCACGCCTTCGGCTGCCAGCAGCACGATCCGGGCACGCTCACGATCACGCACCGACACGGTCCGGGTCTGAACGCGGGACTGCAGGACCTGCCCAGTCACCCGCAACGGCGAGGTGACGGGCCGGGTCGCGCTACGCGGCGTCGATATGTCGGTGGGGCAAGCAGAGGTCTCCTACTGGATCTGTCCGCCGGCCCGCGGCCAGGGTGCCGCCTCGGCAGCGGTCGGTCGTGTCGCAAGCTGGGCGTTGGAGTCCGTCGGCTTCTGGCGACTCGAGATCAGGCCCTCGGTGAATAACCGGCCCTGCCTCGTGCCGCGTCGCCGTCCATGCCGGGTTCGTCGAGGGAGCCGTGCTCGGTCAGCAACACCTCCATGAGGACGGCTGGCACGACATCCACACCCGCCTGCGCCCACAGGTCTCGGACCGAACCCAGATTGGCTCAGCACCAAACTGATCGATCCGGGCGTGTTCTACCGGTTGCTCGGCGTGACATCGGGGCGTGTGGTTCTTCGCTGCGCGGCACCACACGGCCCCAACGGCTTGCTTACCCACGTGCAGCGCCCATCACCCGGAGCTGTCGCGTTGAGCGGGCCGAGGGTGATGCTGGTCAGGCGACACGCGCCTCGCGTGCTCGGGCGAGGTCGTAGTCGCCTTGGAGGCGCATCCAGAACTCGGCGGAGGTCCCGAAGGCGTCCGCGAGCCGGATCGCGGTGTCCCCGGTCACGGAGACCTGCGCGTTGACCAGCCGCGACACGCGCCCGGCATCGACACCCATGGCCACGGCAAGCTCGGCAGCGGTCATGCCGCGCTCGGCGAGTTCATCGGCGATGTGCTCGCCCGGATGAATGGCCAAGCTCACCTTCGTCGTCATCGTGGTTGCCTCTCAGTGGTAGTCCTCGATGGTCACATCAAGTGCCCGGTTGTTCTCGATCCGGAAGGTGATGCGCCACTGGTCGTTGATCCGGATCGAGTAGCTCCCTGCCCGGTCGCCTCTGAGCTTCTCGAACCGGTTGCCCTTCAGGGCGCTCAGGTCGCGCTGATCGAGAGCAGCCTT
>PWEU01000069.1 GCA_003554005.1 Nitriliruptoraceae bacterium | reverse complement strand
GAGGTCCATGGCGACCCGGCTGGCGTAGCCGTGGTCGGTCGCCAGCAGCTGCTCGTGGGTGCCGCGGGCCGCGATGCGGCCCTCCTCGAGCACCACTACCTCGTCGACCACGGGCAGGGCGCGCAGGTCGTGGGTGAGCAGCAGCACGCCCCGCTCCCCCGCCGAGCGCAGCGCGTCGGCGAGGAACGCCCGCCCGGTGACGGCATCGAGGTCGGCGGTCGGCTCGTCGAGCACGACCAGGGGTGCGCCGACCAGCAGGGTGCGGGCCAGGGCGACGCGGTGGCGCTGCCCGCCCGACAGCCGGTCGCCGGCCTCCCCGATCGGCGTGTCCAGGCCGTCGGGGAGCTCGGCGACGAAGGCGTCCAGCCGGGCGGCGGCGAGCGCGGCGGCGAGGTCGTCCTCGCTGGCGCCCGGTGCGGCCAGCAGCAGCTCCTCGCGGATCGTGCCGGCGAGCAGGTGGGCGTCCTGGGGGCTGAGGGCGACCGCCCCCCGCACCTGCTCGCCCGTCAGGCAGGTCAGCGGGAGGTCCGCCAGCCGCACCTCGCCGCGGTCGGGATCGAGGAACCGCACGCTCAGGCCCGCCAGGGTGGACTTGCCCGCGCCCGAGCGCCCGACCACGGCGATCCGCTGGCCGGGTGCGAGGGTGAGCGAGAGGTCGTGGACGGCCGGCTCGGCGCTGCCGGGGTAGGCGGCGGTGGCACCCTCCAGCACCAGCGGAGCGTCCCGGTCGGGCGGGGCGCTTCGCTGCGACTCGGAGGGGTCGGGGGCGGGTGGCGGGGCGTCCAGGACCTCCCGCAGCCGTCGTGCAGCGGTGCTGGCGGTGACCAGGGCGCGGCTGGCCATCGGGAGCGGGCCCACGGCCTCCGCCGCAGCCACGGCGAGCACCAGCAGGGAAGCCAGCAGCACCCCGCCGAGCTGCCCGTCGACCACCGCCGGCACGCCGACGGTCACCAGCGCGAGCACGGTGACGCCGAGGACGAGCTGCACCGCCGCGTCGCTGCCGCCCATCCGGGTGACCCCGGAGCGGTCGGCGTCCACCACCTCGGTGTCCAGGGCGGTCACGCGGGCCTCCGCGGGCGCCAGCTGCCCGAGCAGGCGCAGCTCCGGGGCGGCCTGGAGCAGCTCGACGAGCTCGGCGGTCAGCGCCCCTCGGGCGGTCGCCAGGCGCCGCTCGGGCGCTCGGGCCAGGCGCCAGGCGACGAGTGGGACGCCGAGCCCGGCGACCACGAGCCCGACCAGCAGGATCGGGCCGGCCGCCGGCAGCAGCGCCGCGCCGATCACGACCAGCGCGAGGCTGGCGAGGCCCCCACCGAGCACGGGGATCACCCCACGCACCAGCGCCAGCTGCAGCCGCTCGACGTCGGCGACGACCCGGGCGAGCACGTCCCCCGAGCGCCATCGGGCCAGGCCGGCCGGGGCCTGGGGCAGCAGGCGCGCGTAGGCGTGGGAGCGCAGGTCGACGACGACGCGCAGGGCCACGTCGTGCCCGGCGAGGCGCTCGACGTACCGCGAAACGCCCTTGAGGATCGACAGCGCCCGCACCGACACGATCACCGCGGTCAGGTCCAGCAGGTTCGGTCGCAGCGCCGTGCGGGAGATGAGGTAGGTCGACACCGCGACCAGGACCACCCCCGCCAGCGGGGTGATGGTCCCGGCGGTCACCGCCAGCGCCAGGGGTCGGCGGTGGGGGCGGAGCAGGGCGGTGAGCTGGCGGAGCTGGCCGCGCCAGCCCCCCTCCTCACTGCGGCCGGCCAGCCCGCTGGCGTCCTCCGCCCCAGCGGGCAGCGGCGCCTCCGACGCCGCGCCCTCCTTCGGCGGCGGTGCCGTCGTCCCCGGCTGGCGCAGCCGCTCCGGGGACGGCGTCGGTGCCGGCGCCACCTCCTCGGGGCCGAGCGGCGCGGCGGCGGCGACCAACCGCGCGTAGGCACCGCCCGCGGCCCGGAGCTCGCCGGGCCGCCCAGCCTCGACCACCCGGCCGGCGTCGAGCACGACCACCCGGTCGCTTGCTTCGGCCAGCGCCACCCGGTGGGTCAGCACGACCACGCTGCGGCGACCCGCCAGCCGGTCGATGGCCCGGCGGACCGCGTGTTCCGCCTCCACGTCCAGGTCGCCGGTGGGCTCGTCCAGCACCACCAGCCCCGCAGGCCGCAGCAGCGCCCGTGCGATGGCCAGCCGGCGGCGCTGGCCGATCGACAGCCCGCGGCCACCGGCCCCGATCGTCGTCGCGAGCCCCTCGGGCAACCCGGCCACCTCGGCGTCCATGCCGACCTCAGCCAGCGCCGCCCACAGGGTGGCGTCGTCCACCTCCTGGTCGACGCCGAGGGTGAGGACCTCACGGACCGTGCCGCGCAGCGCCGCGGGGCGCTGGGGGACCCAGGCCAGCCGCCGGTGCCAGGCACCGTCGGCCAGCCTCGCCAGCTCCTGCTCCCCCACCTGCACCCGACCCTCGTCGGGGGGCCGGAGGCCCAGCAGCACCGCGGCCAGGGTGGTCTTGCCGGCCCCCGACGCCCCGAGCACGGCCAGCCGCTCCCCCGGCGCCACCGTGAGGTCGACCCGGTCCAGGGCCGGGACGCTCCGGCCGGGGTAGCGCACCGTGACTTCAGCGAGGTGGACGGCGGTCGCGGCGGGGTCGGGGGCGTCGGCCGACTCGCCGGCCGGGTGCTGGTCATCGGCAGGGCTGGCGTCCGCGGAGGTGCCGGCATCGTCCTCGAGCAGGTCCAGCAGCCGGTCAGCGGCCGCCGCGCCGTCCTCGTTGGCGTGGAACTGGGCGCCGACCTGGCGCAGCGGCCAGAACGCCTCGGGCGCGAGCAGCAGGGCGATCAGCACCGGCTCGAACCCGATCCCGGTGGCCTCGGCGAGGCGGACCCCGGCGATCACCGCGACGGTGGCGACGCTGAGCGCGGCCAGCAGCTCGAGTGCCAGCGCCGACAGGAAGGCGACCCTGAGCGTCTCGAGCGTGGTGCGGCGCAGCCGTTCGGCCGCCTCGCGGACCGCCGCGCCGACCCGGGCGCCCGAGCGGGTGACCTGGACGGTCGTGAGCCCCTGGAGGACCGCCAGCAGCTGCCCCGACAGCGCCGTCAGGGCCCGGAAGCGCCGCCGGGTCGCGGCCCGGGCGGCCAGCCCGATCAGCACCATGAAGATCGGGATCAGCGGCAGGGTGACGAGCAGCACCACCGCCGAGGTGGGGTCGATCGTCACCACGTAGATGACGATGGTGATGGGCACGACGACCCCGGAGATCAGCGCCGGCAGGTACCCGCCGAAGGTTCCGTCGAGCGCGTCGATCCCGTCGGTGAGCGCCGCCGCGAGCCCGCCGGTGTCCTGGTCGGTCTCGCCCGGTGGGCGCCGGGCCAGCCGGGCGACCACGGCCTGCCTCAGCCCCGACTTGACCCGGGCGGCGGTGCGATGCGCCAGGAGCTGGGTCGCCCAGGTGGCCGCGGACCGGACCAGCACCGCCCCGGCCAGCCACCACAGCCATCCGGTGTGGTCGGCCAGGGTGGCTCGGTCGAGGAAGGTTCGGGCCACGATCGCGCCCAGTGCCGTCGCCTGGACGATCAGGGCCAGCGCGGTGACCAGCGACAGGCCCGCGCTGACGGCCAGCAGCCGGGGCACGGCCGGATCGAAGCGCAGCAGCCGCGGGTCGACCGGTGGTCGGCTCGCCCGGTCGCGTACACGCTGACCGGGCAGCGGGGCGCCGAGCTCCCCCGGCTGGCCCGTCCCCGCCACCTCGGTGTCGGGGTCGTCAGCAGCGGCGGCGGCAGCGGTGGGAGCGGTCACGGGCGCGCAGCGTACGGCCGGTGCACGACGCGCGCCCGGTCCCAGTCAGCGGCTCAGCTCTCCTCCTGCTCGTCCTCGCGCTCCTCCTCGCGCTTCTTCGCCCGGGACTGGGCGATCCGCCGGTCCACGACCTGCAGGGGCGTGTCGGAGGGCGCCTCCACCGAGTAGCGGCTGACCCGGTGCCGGAACACCCAGTAGCTCCAGGCCTGGTAGGCCAGCACGACCGGGAGGAACACCACCACCGCCCAGGTCATGATCGTCAGCGTC
>PWEU01000184.1 GCA_003554005.1 Nitriliruptoraceae bacterium | reverse complement strand
GCCCCGCCGGGCCCCGCCGGGCCCCGCCGAGCGAGGAGCGCACCGTGCCAGCCACGACCCGTCGCTTCCCCCGCGGGGTGGTCGCCAGCCCGCACCACCTCGCTTCGGCGGCGGGGCAGCGGGTGCTGGCCGAGGGCGGCAACGCGGTCGATGCGGCCGTGGCAGCGAACCTGGTGCTGGCCGTGGTCACCCCGTACTACTGCGGCGTGGGCGGCGACCTGCTGGCGATGGTCTGGGACGGTCGCGCCAACGGGGTCGCCAGCACGGGACGGGCGCCGGCCGGCGCCACCGTCGAGCAGGTGCGTGCGGCCGTGGCCGCGGGTCACGGCGATCCGAGCATCTCCCACGCCGGGACGGACGGGATGCCGATGTTCGGCGCGCTACCGGTGCCCGTGCCCGGCGCCGTGGCGGGCTGGTTCCACCTCCTGGACCGCTGGGGCACCCGGAGCTTCGGGGCGTTGGCGGCGTCCGCTCGTGACCTGGCTGCCGACGGGTTCGAGATCGACGCGCGGGTCGGGGCCACCGTCGACCGTGCCCGCGAGCGCTTCGGGAGGGATCCGTCCTGGGATGGCCACTACGGCCAGATGCGCACCGGCCGACGTTTCGTCCAGCCGGAGCTCGCGGCGACCCTCGACCTGCTGGCCGACGAGGGCCCGGCGGCGATGTACCGCGGCCGGCTGGCGGAGGCGATCGTCGCCACGTTGCAGGCACGGGGCTCGAGCATGACGGTCGAGGACCTCGCGGCCCACGCCGTCGACGAGCCCACCCCGTTGTCGGGCTCCTACCGCGGCATCGAGGTGTTGGAGCTCCCGCCGCCGACCCAAGGGGTGACGGCGCTGACGAGCCTGGCGCTGCTGGAGGCCCTGGGCCCGCTCCCGGACGATCCGGGGCTCGCGCTCCACGTGCAGGTCGAGGTCGTACGGGCCGCCATGGCTGATCGCCAGGAGCACCTCGCCGACCCGGACGCCATGCGCACCACACCTCGGGACCTGCTGGCGCCCGACCGGATCCGCGCCATGGCGGGGCGGATCGACCCGCACCGCGCCGCTGCCTGGCCGCCGGCCCGGCCCGCCCCGGGTGGCACCGCCTACCTGTGCGCCGCGGATCGGGACGGGCTGTTGATCGGTTTGATCCAGTCGAACTTCGTGGGCTTCGGCTCCGGTGTGGTGGTCCCCGGCACCGGTATCGGGCTCCACGACCGGGGCGCCCACTTCAGCCTCGATCCCGATGAGGTGGCGGCGATCGCCCCTCGCAAGCGACCGCTGCACACCCTGATCCCGGCGCTCGCGCTGCGCGACGGCGCCCCCTGGCTCGTGTTCGGCACGATGGGAGGCGATGCGCAGCCGCAGATCCACCTGCAGCTGCTGGTCGGTCTGCTGGACCGGGGACGATCGCTGGCCGAGGCGCTCGAGGCACCGAGGTTCGTGGTCGACGTCGGCGACGGGAGCGTGGCGGTCGAGTCGAGGGCCGCCGCCGCGCTGGTCCAGGGACTGACCGACCGTGGGCACGAGGTCACTCCGTTGGAGGCATACGACGACCGCGCCGGACACGCGCACCTTGTCGAGGTCACCCCTCACGGCTACGCCGCGGCGTCGGACCCAAGGTGCGACGGCGGGGCCATCGGGTACTGATGGAGCTCCCAGGAGAGCCGGAGCGAGCAGACAGGAGGCCGATGTGAGCCGTCCCCGGACCGTGCTGCTGGGTCAGTTCGTGGACGAGAACGCTGATGCCATCCTGCCGCAACTCGAGGCGGCGGGCATCGACCACTGGGCGAAGCGTTCCGGCGGTCTGGTGCGACTGCTGTCGGCTGCCGACTGGGGGACCCGGATCTTCGTCGACGCCGACCGCCTCGAGGAGGCCAAGCGCATCGCCGCGACCGTCGCCGACGACTGAACACCGGGCTGGAAACCGTGCCAGGTGAGGGCGTTGGGCTCTGGTGGCGCCGCTCCACCACCGTCATGCTGACCATCAGCTGCCACGGGAGGTGGTCGGCATGCGTTTCGGTGTTGCTGCTTGGGCCAGGCTCTCGATGCTGGGGAGCCTCGTCGCCTTCGCTGCCATGATGGGGATGTACCTCATCCTGATGGTGGTACCCGGCCTGGTGTGGCCTGACGGCATCGAGGATCCGACGGCGCTGCACCAGCTCCTGTTGCTCGGGCTGGCGGTGCCCTTCCTGGCCCTGCCCGGTGTCGTGGCCGGACGTGCGGTGCGGGTGAGGGGCTGGCGGTTCTCCCGCATCGTCCTCGGCAGCGCCGGGTTCGGTCTGGGTGCGGTGGTCCTCGCCGCCGCCTCGCTCGTTCCGGTCTGGGCCGCGACGGTGGTCGGCACCCTGTTCGGTGTGGTCTGGGCCCCGGCCGGTGAGCGCGCGAGCGCTACCTCCCCCGTCGGCGACGGGGCCGGTGACGGGGCCGGCGACCTCGCGGAGCACCGCGTCGCCGCGTCCCCCGAGGAGGAACGAGCGTCCCTGTTGCTCGAGCCGCCGCTGCGACGGCTGGTCCCCCGGGACGTGCTGGCACCCCCCGAGGGGTGGGAGGTCCCCGATGGTCTGCCACAGCGGCTGAGGGTCGATGCTCGACCCGGAGGTGGGTCGGCGCCGGTCGTTCGGACGGACTCCCAGCCGACGGAGCGCGACGACGACCAGCTGACCGCCCGCTGAGCGCTGAGCATCGCTGGAGCGGGCCGGGCATGATGTGTGCCTGTGAGCGTCAGCCGTGCCAGCATCGACCGGGAGCAGCGCCGTGAGGTTCACCGTCTACGCCTCGTCCTCCGACGCCGTGGGCGAGCGGTACCGGGCTGCCGCCAGGGCCTTCGGCTACCGGCTGGGGGAGCGGGGTGACGCGCTCGTCTACGGCGGGACCGACGTCGGGCTGATGGGGGTGCTCGCGTCGGCCACCCGTGAGGCGGGCGGTCACGTGACCGGTGCCCTGCCGCAGTTGATGGCGGAGCGGGGGCTGGCTGACCGCGACTGCGACGAACTGCTGATCACCGATGGGATGGGCGATCGCAAGCGGGCCTTGTACGAGCGTGCGGACGCCTTCGTGGCGCTTCCTGGCGGTTTCGGGACGATCGAGGAGCTGCTCGAGGTCCTGACGCTCCGCCAGCTCGGCTACCACCGCAAGCCGATCGTCCTGCTCGATGTCGACGGGTTCTGGCAGCCGCTGATCGGGGTGTTCGACCACCTCTTCGAACTCGGGTTCGCCAAGCCCGAGTACGCCGCGCTGTGGCACACGGCGCCTGACCTCGATGATCTGTTCGACCACGTCGACAGCTTCGATCCGGGTGACCTGCCGACGAAGTGGTTCTGAACGCCGTCGCTGGGCGATCTCGGTCAACTGGAGTGAGCGCCGACGGCACCGGTGGTCGGCTGCGGCCCGGTCATCGCGGCCCGGTGTCCGGGGTGCGCTCCCTGGGTTGGGGAAGTGTGGCGTCGGAAAGCGGTGGTGGAGGGACCCAACGCGCGGTCGGGGTGGGTGGTGTGGCGGGGTTGGGGAAGTGTGGCGTCGGAAAGCGGTGGTGGAGGGACCCAACGCGCGGTCGGCCGCGGCCCGCGCCGGGCGACGTTGCGTCGGGGCGGCGCAGGTCTGCCGACACCGGGCATCTGAGCTCCGGGGCGCCCGACGCTCACGTCGGTCACCTTGTGCAGCGTCCCGTCATGGCCGCCAGGCCCGCCGCCGACGGTGGTACGGGTGGATCGGCGCCCTATCGGGGGTTGCGGACGGTGCGCTGTGGGTGCACGTTGCGCAATCCGGACGGCGCTCGGGGTGTCAGCACCTCAACCGCACCGGTGGAGCGCACCGAACGCTTCATGAGACAAGATCAGCCAGTGACCGATGGGTTACGCTCGGAAGACGTGGAAGGCCAGCACCCCCTCCGGTGTTGGACCACCCACATCGACCCTGGGACCCCAGCCAGAAAGTCGTCCGCATGTTCGAGCGGTTCACCGACCGGGCCCGACGGGTGGTCGTCCTCGCGCAAGAAGAAGCGAGGATGCTCAACCACAACTACATCGGGACCGAGCACATCCTGCTCGGCCTGATCCACGAGGG
>PWEU01000192.1 GCA_003554005.1 Nitriliruptoraceae bacterium | reverse complement strand
CGGGCGCGACCGGCCCGCAGCTCGGCGGCACCCCGAGCCACGCAGCGGCTCAGGCGGTCCGGCGGTTGCGGAACTTGGCCTTGCGGTAGTCCTTGTTCATCATCGCGATGAAGTCGATCGAGATGCCCTTGGGGCAGGCAGCCTCGCACTCGCCCATGTTGGTGCAGGACCCGAAGTGCTCCTCCATCACCTCGACCATGTGCTCCGCCCGGTCGTAACGCTCGGCCTGTCCCTGGGGCATCATGTTGAGCTGGGCCACCTTGGCCGAGGTGAACAGCTGCGCCGCACCGTTCGGGCAGGCGGCCACGCACGCGCCGCAGCCGATGCAGGCCGCCGCGTCCATGGCGAGGTCGGCGGTGTCCTTGGGGATCGGGATCAGGTTGGCGTCGGGCGCGGAGCCGGTGTCGACGGTGACGTAGCCACCGGCCTCGATGATCCGGTCGAAGGCGGCACGGGCGACCACCAGGTCCTTGATGATCGGGAACCCGGTCGCGCGCCACGGCTCCAGCACGATCTCGTCGCCATCGGAGAAGGTGCGCATGTGCAGCTGGCAGGTGGCGGTCAGCGCCTGCGGGCCGTGGGCCTGGCCGTTGATCATCATGCCGCAGGTGCCGCAGATGCCCTCACGGCAGTCGTGCATGAACTCGATCGGCACCTCACCCTCGGCGATCAGTTCCTCGTTGACCAGGTCCAGCATCTCCAGGAACGAGGAGTCCGGGCTGACGTCGGTCGCCTCGTAGGTCTCGAAGCGGCCGGGCGCGTCGGGTCCGGATTGCCGCCACACTCGAAGGGTCAGGTTCATGGTGTCGGGCTCCATGGGTGCGTGGGGGAGCAAGGTGCGGGTGCGGGGAGGGCCCGGGGTGGGTCCTCGGGGTCACCGCGGCCGGGCTGCGAGCCGGCTCACTTGTAGCTACGGGTCGACAGCTCGACCTCCTCGTACACCAACGGTTCGCGGTGCTCGGTCGGGCTGCCAGAGTCGCCGGTCCACTCCCACGCGCTGACGTGGGCGAAGTTCTCGTCGTCGCGCTTGGCCTCGCCGTCCGCGGTCTGGTGCTCCTCGCGGAAGTGCCCGCCGCAGGACTCCTCGCGGGTCAGCGCATCGCGGCACATCAGTTCAGCGAGCTCGAAGGTGTCCGCGACCCGCCCGACCTTCTCCAACGAACTGTTGAGCGAGTCGGGCCCGCCCAGCACCCGCACGTCGGACTCGAACTCCTCGCGCAGCGCCGGGATCTCGCTGAGCGCTTTCTCGAGCCCCGCCTGGTTGCGGCCCATCCCGCAGTAGTCCCACAGGATCTTGCCGAGCTCGCGGTGGAAGAAGTCCACCGACCGGGTCCCCCCGATGCCGAGGTAGTGCTCGACCCGCCCGCGCACGTCCGCCTCGGCCTCCTCGAACTCACGAGCCGAGGTATCGACCTTCGGCGCCCCGAGCTGCGGCGCGAGGTAGTCCCCGATCGTGTAGGGCAGGACGAAGTAGCCGTCGGCCAGACCCTGCATCAGCGCGGAGGCACCGAGCCGGTTGGCGCCGTGGTCGGAGAAGTTGGCCTCACCGATAGCGAACAACCCGGGGATCGTGGTCTGGAGGTGGTAGTCCACCCACAGCCCGCCCATGGTGTAGTGGGGGGCGGGGTAGATGCGCATCGGCACCTCGTAGGGGTTCTCCCCCGTGATGCGCTCGTACATGTCGAACAGGTTGCCGTACTTGTCCGCCACGGCCTGCCGTCCCAACCGGGAGATCGCGTCGGCGAAGTCGAGGTAGACCCCGTTCTTGAGCGGTCCGACCCCACGACCCTCGTCGACCACGACCTTGGCGGCCCGGGACGAGATGTCGCGGGGCGCAAGGTTGCCGAAGGAGGGGTACTTGCGCTCCAGGTAGTAGTCCCGATCCTCCTCGGGGATGTCGACGACCGCGCGCGACTCGTCGGGGTCCTTGGGCACCCAGATGCGGCCGTCGTTGCGCAGCGACTCCGACATCAAGGTGAGCTTCGACTGGAACTCGTCGGAGGAGGGGATCGCCGTGGGGTGGATCTGGGTGTAGCAGGGGTTGGCGAAGAAGGCGCCCTTGCGGTGCGCGCGCCAGATGGCGGTGGCGTTGCAGCTCATCGCCATGGTCGAGAGGTAGAAGGCGTTGGAGTACCCGCCGGTGCCGAGCACCACCGCGTGGGCGGAGTGGCGGGTCAGCTCCCCGGTGACCAGGTCGCGGGTCACGATGCCGACGGCCTTGCCGTCCACGACCACCAGCTCCAGCATCTCCTGGTTGGTGTGGAGCTCGACCGTGCCGGCCTTCCCCTGGCGTGACAGCGCCTGGTAGGCGCCGAGCAGCAGCTGCTGGCCGGTCTGCCCCCGGGCGTAGAAGGTCCGTGAGACCTGGGCGCCACCGAAGGAGCGGTTGTCGAGCAGCCCGCCGTACTCCCGGGCGAAGGGCACCCCCTGCGCGACGCACTGGTCGATGATGTTGTTCGACCCCTCGGCGAGGCGGTGGACGTTGGCCTCGCGGGAGCGGTAGTCCCCGCCCTTGATCGTGTCGTAGAACAGGCGGTGCACCGAGTCACCGTCGCCGTGGTAGTTCTTCGCGGCGTTGATCCCACCCTGGGCCGCGATGGAGTGCGCCCGCCGGGCGGAGTCGTGGTAGGTGAACGCCTTGACGCGGTAGCCCAGCTCGCCCATCGTCGCCGCCGCAGAGGCGCCGGCCAGCCCGGTCCCGACGACGATGACCTCGAACCTACGCTTGTTGTTCGGGTTGACCAGCTTCATGTCGAACTTGTGGTCTTCCCACTTCGACGCGAGAGGCCCGTCAGGGACCCGGGAGTCGAGAACCGTCATCGTGAGCTCCGTAGAGGGTGTGCGGTGGGTTCGGAGGGTCCGGGAGCCTGGACGCCGGCAACCGCACCCAGGCGGGATGCGGGGCGCCGCAGACGAGCGCTCAGCTGATCACGCCGGTGAGCACGGCGATCACGAAGGAGAGGTTGCCGCCGACCACGACCACGGTGAAGGCGATGGCCAGCCCTCGGCGCCAGTGGTTGAAACGTCGGTTGTTCCACCCCATCGACTGGAACAGGCTCCACACCCCGTGGTAGAGGTGGAGGCCCAGCGCCAGGTTGGCCAGGATGTAGAAGGCCGCGCTGGCAGGGTTGGAGAAGCTTGCGATCACCCGGTCGTAGACGGTGAAGTCCGCCTCGTGGAGCGGCGTGACCGCCCAGGTCAGGTCGGCGAGGTGGTAGAAGATGAACAGCAGCACGATCACGCCGGTCCAGCGCATCGTGCGGGCCGCGAAGTCAGCGGCCACGTAGTCCCGCTTCGAGCGGTAGCTCTCCGGACGGGCACGACGGTTCATGGCGGTCAGCTGCGCGGCCGCGACGACGTGGCCGACGAGCGCGAGGATCAGGATCCCTCGCAGGAGGTTCAGTACCGCGCCCTGCGGCGCGATCGGGTACAGCAGCTCACGCAGGGTCTGGGCGTAGAGGTTGAAGTCCTCCGCGCTCTGGTAGAGCTTCAGGTTGCCGATCATGTGGGCCAGGACGTACCCGAGACCGACGATCCCCGTGATCGCCATCACGTACTTCTTGCCGAGGGCGGAGCGGTACAGCTCGATGATGAACGGGCTGCGGCTGGAACCCTTGGCCTCGGTGGCTGCCATCTCGACTCCGTGTCCTCGTGGCGACGATGGACCCATCGCCACGCCTGCGGCGAGGATAGCAGCGGGCCCCTGGCCACCTCCCAGCCCTGGGGGGCACGGCGGGGCCGCGGTGGCGACGGGCTGGGATCGCGGTGGCGATGCGCTGGGGCCGCGGTGGCGACGGGCTGGGGCTGCGGTGGCGACGGGCTGGCGACACCGAGGAGCCGCGGCAGCTCGGGATCGTCCGTCTCACAGCGGGCGCCACCGACCCCCCGCCGACCCGTCGCCCCCGCTCAGCCCGCGGGCAGCAACCCGATCGCGTCCTTGGCCCGAGCCAGGGTCGGGGCCGCGACGGCCCGCGCCCGATCCGCACCCTCGGCGAGGACCCGTGCCCCCTCGGCGGGATCGTCGGCCAGCTCCGCGTAGCGTGCCTGCGTCGGTCGCAGCATCTCGATCACCGCTTCGGCGACGGCCCCCTTGAAGGCGCCGTAACCGCCCCCGTCGTACTCCGCAGCCAGCTCCTCCACCCCGCGACCCGTGGCCGCCGCCAGGATCTCCAGCAGGTTCGACACCCCCGGCTTGGCCTCGCGGTCGTGACGGATGTCCCCCGCCGAGTCGGTCACCGCGCTCTTGATCTTCTTCTCGATGCGCTTCGGCTCATCGAGGACGTAGATGATGCCCTTCTCGGTGGCAGTGGACTTCGACATCTTCATCGTCGGGTCCTGCAGGTCCATGACCCGGGCCGCTGCTCGGGGGTGGACGGCCTTCGGCAGGGTGAACACCGGATCGTCGGCGGGAGCGAAGCGGTGGTTGAACCGCTGACCGATGTCGCGGGCCAGCTCGATGTGGTGGCGCTGATCCTCACCGACGGGGACCTCGTCGGCGTGGTAGAGGAGGATGTCGGCGGCCTGCAGGACCGGGTAGTCGAACAGCCCGACGCTGACGGACTCGCCCTGCCCCAGCGACTTCTCCTTGAACTGGGGCATCTTGCGCAGCTCACCGAAGCCGGTCACGCAGTTGAACAACCAGGTGCACTCCGCGTGCTCGTGGAGGTGGGACTGGACGAACAGGATCGAACGCTCCGGGTCCACCCCGACCGCCAGCATCCCCGTGGCCAGCTCGATCGTACGGTCGCGCAGCGTCGCCGGGTCGTGCTCGGTCGGCGAGGTGATCGCGTGCAGGTCCACCACGCAGTACACGCAGTCGCGATCCTCCTGCATCGAAACCCAGTTGACCCACGCCCCCAGCAGGTTGCCGAGGTGGGGGTCACCCGAGGGCTGCATGCCGGAGAACACGCGTGTCACGTTCGGCCTCGCTTCGCTGGAGCAACGGGGGTGCAGGGCGCAGGGTGCTGGTGACGCCGGTGGCGCTGGGAGCGCTGGTGGCGCTGGTGGCGCGGGGAGCGCTGGTGGCGCGGGGAGCGCTGGTGGCGCCGGGAGCGACCGCCACCGGCCAGCGGAGCCGCAACGGTAGCGTCGACGCCGAGCTGAGCTGTGACGACGCGCGCCGACGATGGAGAGCACCGTGCCCAGTGCCGACCGGTCCGAGCTTGGTCCGCAACGGTGCCGGCCATGACCGCCATCGAGGTCCTCGACCTGCGCGACGACGAACTGCGCCTGCGCCCACCGCTCCAGCGCGACATCCCCCGCATCACGGCCATCTGCCAGGACGCCGAGGTCCAGCGCTGGACCCGTGTCCCCTCCCCCTACAGAGAGGAGGACGCACGGGCCTTCGTGCGGCTGGCTGCCGAGGCGTTGGAGTCCGGCCGTGGCGCCCCCCTCGTGGTGGTACGCGACGACGACGTGGTGCTCGCCGCGACCGGCCTCCGCATCGACCGTCGTGACCTCAGCGGGCAGGTCGGGTACTGGGTGGCCCCCGAGGCGCGTCGGCAGGGGATCGCAGTCCGCAGCACCCGGCGGTTGCTGCGCTGGGCATTCGAGGAGCTCTCGCTGGCCTATGTGGAACTGGTCGCCGCGGCGGAGAACCCGGGGTCCAACGCCGTGGCCCGGGCCCTCGGCTTCACCCTGGAGGGGGTCGCGGCCGAGGCCATGCTGCTGCGCTTCGACGACGGGACCGAGCGGCGCGGGGACGTCAACCGATACGGGATCCGGCCGCGCGAGCTGACCTGACCCCCGCGGCCGCCCCCGCCGCCGGACCGCCGCCGGACCGCCGCCGGACCGCCGCCGGACCGCCGCCGGACCGCCGCCGGACCGCGGCCGGACCGCCGCCGGACCGCCGCCGGACCGCGGCCGGGGGGATCTGCGAGAAGCAGCGGATATCTGCTGGAACTCGCGGGTCCGGAACGCGCCGACGGCCTCGGAGCCCCCGCACACGCGAGAAGCAGCGGATACCCGCTGCTTCTCGCTCGTCGGCGCCCGGCGGTCACCCGCCCGGCACCGGGGTCAGCCTCACAGCATCTCCGCGACCGCGGCCCGCTCCTCCTCCAACTCGGCGACCGTGGCCTCGAGCTTGCCCTGGGCGAACTCCGACAGTCCGAGCCCCTGGACGATCTCGTAGGTCCCGGCGCCGTCGGTGGTGACCGGGAACCCGGAGATCAGGCCCTCGGGGACGCCGTAGGAGCCGTCGGACGGCACGGCCATCGACACCCAGTCACCCTCAGCGGTGGGCTCGCCGCCGGTCCAGTTGCGCACGTGGTCGACGAGCGCACTGGCGGCCGACGCGGCGGAAGACGCACCGCGCGCATCGATGATGGCCTTGCCCCGCTGCTGGACCGTGGTGAGGAACTCCCCCTCGAGCCATGACCGGTCGGGGATCACCTCGGTGACGGGCCGGCCACCGATGCGCGCGTTGTCGAAGTCCGGGACCATCGTCGGCGAGTGGTTACCCCACACGGCCAGGTTGGTGACCTCGGCGACGGGCACACCGGCCTTGGCCGCCAGCTGGCTCTTCGCGCGGTTCTCGTCGAGCCGCACCATCGCGGAGAAACGCTCGGTCGGGACCCCCTGGCTGTTGGTCGCGGCGATGAGGGCGTTGGTGTTGGCGGGGTTGCCCACCACCGCGATCCTCACGTCATCGGCGGCACCGGAGATGGCGCGCCCCTGGCCGGTGAAGATCGCACCGTTGTCCTTGAGGAGGTCGGCCCGCTCCATGCCCGGCCCCCGTGGCTTCGCGCCAACCAGGCAGGCGACGTTGGTCCCGTCGAAGGCCTGCTCGGCGGAGTCGGTCATCTCGATGCCCGCCAGCAGCGGGAAGGCACAGTCGTTCAGCTCCATGGCCACGCCCTCGAGGGCGGGCAACGCCGGGGCGATCTCCAGCAGGCGCAGCTCGACGGGCGTGTCCGGCCCGAACATCTGACCGGAGGCGATGCGGAAGACGAGCGCGTAGCCGATCTGACCGGCGGCGCCGGTGATGGTGACTCGGACGGGTGAGCTCATGGGGGGGCTCCTGCGAGTAGCGGGGTAGCGTTCGGGTCGGGCTCGGGAGCCTAGCTACGGGCCGGGACCGTCGGCCCTGTCGGACGACCAAGGAGCTACGGGTTGTCGCTGTTCCAGCACCTGTTCGCGGCGGCCTACGACCCGGTGATGTCGTCGCTGGAATGGGGCCGGCTCGGGGACAAGCGGCGCGAACTCCTCTCCGATCTGCGCGGCGAGGTCCTCGACCTCGGTGCCGGGACCGGCGCCAACCTGGCCCACCTGCCTGGCACGGTCCGTCGCGTCATCGCCGTCGAGCCCGACGCGGCGCTGGCCCGGCGCCTGCGACACCGGGCCGCTGCCCACCCCGCCGACATCGAGGTGGTGGATGCCGCAGCCGAGGCGCTCCCGCTCCCGGACCGCAGCGTCGACGTGGCGGTGACGACGCTGGGGCTCTGCACGGTGCAGGACCCTCAGGCCGCCGTCAGCGAGCTCCGTCGGGTGCTGCGACCCGGCGGGCGGCTGATCGTCATCGAGCACGTCGTGGACCCGGCGCCACGACGGGCCCGTTGGCAGCAACGACTGACCCCCGCGTGGCGGGTGGTCGCCCGGGGCTGCCACCTCGACCGGGACACGCTGACGACCCTGGCCCGCGGCGGCTTCGATGTCTCGGGGGTGGGCAGCTGGGAGCTCAGCCGTCGCGGTCCGACGGTCCCCGCGATCAGCGGGATCGCTCGACCGCGCTGAGCCCTCTGGCCGGCCCCGCGACCGCCGCGAGAACTGTCACCGGGGCAGGCTCCGCGGCGCGCGTGGGGCTAACGCTGCGGCAGCCCCCGCCGGGCCCGGGCGGCCTCGAGGGTGTTCTGCAGCAACATCGTCACGGTCATCGGCCCGACGCCGCCGGGCACCGGGGTGATCGCACCCGCCACCTCGGCGACCTCGTCGAAGGCGACGTCACCGACGAGCTTGCCGTCCTCACCGCGGTTCGTCCCGACGTCGATCACCACCGCCCCCGGCCGGACCATGTCCGCGGTGACCAGGCCGATCTGACCCGCAGCGGCCACGATCACGTCGGCGCCCCGGCACACCCCGGCCAGATCGCGGGTGCGGGAGTGGGCGAGCGTCACCGTGGCGTCGCGCCCCTTCAGGGTCAGCATCACCGACAGGGGACGCCCGACGAGGTTCGAGCGCCCCACGATGACCACGTTGGCGCCCGAGGTCTCCACCCCGGCGTGCGCGAGCAACTCCAGCACGCCATAGGGGGTGCAGGACAGGAAGGTCGGGTCACCGATCGCGAGCCGGCCGGCGGTGTAGGGGTTGAGCGCGTCCACGTCCTTGGCCGGGACGATCAGCTCCTGCACAGCTCGGGAATCGAGGTGGTCGGGCAGGGGCAGCTGCACCAGGATGCCGTCCACCGCATCGTCGTCGTTGAGCTGACGCACCAGCGACTCCAGGTCCTCCTGCGCGGTGTCGGCGGGTAGGACGTGCTGCTCCGAGCGCATCCCGGCGGCCTCGCTGGCTCGGTGCTTCATGCCGACGTAGACCTGGGAGGCCGGGTCGTCCCCGACGATCACCGCGGCCAAGCCGGGTCGGACGCCATGTTCGGCGGTGAGCCGGGCCACGTCGTCGGCGATGCGGGCGCGGACCTCGGTGGCCAGGGCCTTGCCGTCAAGGATGCGAGCGGACACCTCGGTGACCTCCTGCGGGTCGGGGGTGGGGTCGGGTCGGGGCGACGTCAGGGCGGGGCGACGTCAGGGCGGGGTGGGGTCGGGGCGGGGCGACGTCAGGGCGGGGGGGAGCTGGCGCTCGAGGTTCGGAGCGGAGCTGGCTCAGTGCCGGAAATGACGCCGGCCGGTGAACACCATCGGGATGCCGTGCTCGTCGGCGGCGGCGATCACCTCTTCGTCGCGCCCCGAACCGCCGGGTTGCACGATGGCGCGCACGCCCGCCGCGGCGGCGGCGTCGGGCCCGTCACGGAAGGGGAAGAACGCGTCGCTGGCGAGCACGGCGCCCACGTGACGCTCGCCGGAGCGCTCGACCGCGAGCCGGACACTGTCCACCCGGCTCATCTGCCCGGCTCCGACGCCGACGACCTGCCCGCCGCTGGCGAGCACGATGGCGTTGGACTTGGTGTGCTTGGCCGCGATCCAGGCGAACCGCAGGTCGGCGAGGGTGAGCTCGTCGGGCTGGGCGCGGGTGACGATCCGCCAGTCGGACCAGGACTCCTCGGCGGTGTCCGCGTCCTGCAGCAGCAGGCCTCCGGCCACCGAGCGCAGCTGGCGGGCCGGACCGGGGCGGGCCGCGTCGGGCACGCGCAGGATGCGCAGGTTCTTCTTCGCCTGCAGGAGTGCGAGGGCGTCGTCGTCGTAGCCCGGCGCGATCACCACCTCGGTGAACACCTCGGTGATCCGCGCGGCCGTGGCGGCGTCGATCACCCGGTTGGTGGCTACGATCCCCCCGAAGGCGCTGACCGGATCGCCCTCCAGCGCCCGGGCGTACGCGGTCTCCAGCTCCTCGGCCACGGCGTAGCCGGCCGGGTTGGTGTGCTTGATGATGGCGACGCAGGGCTCCTCGATCTCCACCGCCATCCCCCACGCCGCGTCGGTGTCCAGCAGGTTGTTGTAGGACAGCTCCTTGCCGTGGAGCTGCTCTGCGGCGGCGATCCCTGCGGCGTCAGGCAGGGCGTAGAAGGCCGCGCGCTGGTGAGGGTTCTCGCCGTACCGCAGCTCCTGACGGACGGGGACGGCGAGGTGGAGCTGCGCCGGCACGTCGTGCTCACGCTGGAACCAGTCGGCGACGGCGGCGTCGTAGGCGGCGGTGTGCTGGAAGGCCCGGGCCGCCAGGCGGCGACGCAGTGGACCGCTCAGTCCACCGGTGTCGCTCAGCTCGTCGAGGACGGCCGGGTAGTCATCCGGATCCACCAGGACCCCGACCGACCCGTGGTTCTTGGCCGCGGCGCGCACCATCGTCGGCCCACCGATGTCGATCATCTCGACCACGTCGGCGTCCGGCGCCCCGGAGCTGACGGTGTCGGCGAAGGGGTAGAGGTTGACGACCACCAGGTCGATGGCCTCCAGCTCCATCTCGGCCAGCTCCGCGACGTGGGCGGGATCGGTCCGGTCGGCCAGGATCCCGGCGTGCACCGCCGGGTGGAGGGTCTTGACCCGCCCGTCCAGGCACTCCGGGAACCCGGTCACCTCCGACACCTCGGTGACGGGAACCCCGGCGTCACGGAGCACGCCGGCGGTGGAGCCGGTGGAGAGCACCTCGACGCCGAGCTCGTGCAGGGCGGCGCCGAACTCGGCCACTCCGGCCTTGTCGAAGCAGCTGACCAGGGCGCGGGCGACGGGGGTGGTGTCGAGCGGGGTCACGGGTGGTCCTCTGCTCCGGGGGTGGGCTCAGGGTCGGGAGGGGTGGGTTCAGGGCCGGGAGGGGTGGGCTCAGGGTCGGGGAGAACGGTCGGGGAGGCCGACGCGTCGTCGGCCGGCAGGATGCGGACCCGGCGACCTTCGATCCGGAGCCGATCGTGGCACAGGAGCCGGACGCCGGCCGGCAGGAGCCGGTGCTCGACGGACTTGATGCGCTCGTGGAGGCGCTCCTCGGTGTCGTCGGCCAGCACCGGCACCGCCTCCTGTACGAGGATCGGGCCGTGGTCGACCTGCTCGTCGACGAGGTGGACGGTGCAGCCGGTCACGGCGACGCCGTCCCCGAGGGCCTCCCGCACGGCGTGGGCACCGCGGAAGGCGGGGAGCAGGGACGGGTGGGTGTTGAGCACCCGGTCCGGCCAGTGGGCGAGGAACCGCCCCGACAGGATCCGCATGAAGCCGGCGAGCACCACCACCTCGGCGTCATGCTCGATGAGGCGTGCCGCCAGCCGGTCCTCCCAGGCGGCCCGGTCGGAACCGCGTTCGAGCACCTCCACCACGGTCGGGATCTCGGCGTCGCGGGCGTGCTGCAGGCCACCGGCATCGCTGCGATCGGTCCCGACGACGACCACCTCGCCGCCGAAGGCCGGATCAGCGGCGATCGCCTCCAGCAGCGCGCGCAGGTTCGAACCCCCACCGGAGATGAGCACGGCCAGACGTGTGGCGCGAGCAGGGCGGGACATACAGCTCCCTCGGCCATCGGGGTGGAGGTCGGAGGTCGGCGCGGCGGGGAGCCTAGCGAGGAGCAGCCCCGGCCCACCCGCGGACCCGCCCGACCAGCCGCGGACGGTGTCCGGGCAGCCGCTCTGGGGTACCACAGGGGCGACGGGAGGGTTACGCTTGCGACCGTCTGTGGACGGCACGGGGGTCCGTCCCGTCACCGTTATATCGCCTCTGCGCCACCCCGAGGTCACTCGTGTCCCGCTCCCCTGCGCTGCGTCGTGGCCCCGTGGCCTCCGCGCTGGCGCTCGTGCTGGTCATCGCCTTCGCCGCGACAGCGGTCGCCAACCCGTCGAGCTCCGAGGTCCGCGACGACCTCAGGGCCGCCGAGGCCCGCTACGACGAGATCGACCAGCAGCGCGGCCAGGCACAGAACGCCTACAACGATGCCCTCGACGAACTCGAGTACGCCGAGGCCACCCTCGCGGCCCTGCAGCGTGACCTCGAGGAGCTCCGTGTGGAGGCCGCCACCCTGACCGTCAGCGTCGGGGACCACGTCCGCCTGCTGCACAAGGTCGGCCCCGGCGTCGAGCTCTCGACGCTGGTCTCCAGCGACCCCTCGGACCTGGGACTGCGCTCCACCACGCTGCGTCAGATCCTGGATCGCCAGTCCAGTGACCTCGAGCAGCTGACCGCGACCAACACCGCCATCGCCGCGGCCGAGACCCGCCAGACCGAGACGGTTGCGCTGGCCGATGAGGTCACGGCCGAGCTCGAGGAGCGCAACGCCGAGCTGCAGGAGCTGTTCGCGACCACCGCCGAGGAGGTCGCCGAGCTCGAGGAGCTGCTCGAGCTCACGGTGCAGCGCGAGGAGGAGGAGGCCGCCCGGCAGCGCGAGCTGGAGCGGCAGCGCGAGCTCGCCCGCCAGCGAGCCGCCACCTCGACGCCTTCGGTGGCGGCCGCCGGTCCTGCCCCCTCGACCCGGTCGTCGCTGGGCTCCGCCGTGCAGGTCGCCCTCGGCCAGGTCGGCAAGCCCTACGCCTGGGGCGGCTCCGGGCCGAACTCCTTCGACTGCTCGGGGCTCGTGACCTACGCCTACCGGGCGGCCGGTATCTCCCACCTGCCCCGCTCGTCCTCGGCGATGTACAGCGCGACGACCCGGATCTCCCGCTCCGACCTGCGGCCCGGTGACCTGGTCTTCTACCACTCGCCGGTCAGCCACGTCGCGATCTACATCGGCAACGGCCAGGTCGTCGAGGCACCCAACAGCGGCAACCACGTGCGGGTCCGCTCCGACGGGCTGACCCGGCGCGGCGTCGTCGGCTTCGGTCGCGTGTGAGCCCGCCGGACGGTCCTGCTGGTCGCGTCGGCGTCGATGTCGGGGGGACCTTCACCGACCTCGTCCACCTCGCCGGTGACCGGCTGACCGTCGCCAAGGTCCCGTCCACGCCTGCCGACCAGGCCCGCGGCATCGGTGACGCGCTGACCCGCGCGGAGGTCGCGGTCGGCGACCTGGCCCGCTTCGTCCACGGCACGACCGTGGCGACCAACACCGTCCTGGAACGCGACGGTGCCCGCACGGTCCTGGTCACCACCGCCGGGTTCGGTGACCTGCTCGCCATCGCCCGCCAGGATCGGCCGCACCTCTACCGGCTCGACGCCCGCCGCCCCGCTCCGCTCGTGCCCCGCGAGCAGGTCGTCGAGGTCGGCGAGCGCGTCGACGCCGACGGCTCGGTCCACACCCCGCTCACCGACGGCGAGGTGGCCCGGGTCGCCGCGGCGGTGGCGGCGCTGGAGCCCGAGGCGGTGGCGATCAGCCTGCTGTTCGGGTTCCTCGACGGTGCCCACGAGGACCGGCTGGCAGACGCGCTGGCGCCGCTGGGCGTGCCCGTCACCAGAGCGAGCCGGCTGCTCCCGGTGCTGCGTGAGGTGGAGCGCACCTCGACGGTCGTGCTGAACGCCTACCTCGCCCCCCGGATGCACCGCTACCTCGGCTCACTGTCGGACCGCCTGGCGGGTGACGGCCTGCCCGTCCCCGTCGAGGTGATGCGCTCCGGGGGCGGGACGGCCACGGCCGCGGTCGCCGCCCGCGAGCCGGTGCGCGCCGTGCTGTCCGGCCCGGCCGCCGGCGCCTGGGGCGCGGCCGCGCTCGGGACGACGTGCGGGGAGCCGTCGCTGATCGCCTTCGACGTCGGCGGGACCTCGACCGACGTCACGCTGGTCGCGGACGGGCGCCCTCGCACCACCGCCGATGGCGCGATAGGCGGGCTGCCCTTCGCGGTCACCAGCACCGACATCCACACGATCGGAGCCGGGGGTGGGTCGCTGGCCTGGCGCGACGACGGCGGGGCACTGCGGGTCGGTCCGCGTTCCGCCGGCGCCGACCCCGGTCCCGCCTGCTACGGCGCCGGGGGCACGCAGGCCACGGTCACCGACGCGAACGTGGTCCTCGGCCGGCTGGACCCGGACGTGCGCCTCGGCGGCTCGCTGCCGCTCAGGGCGGACCTCGCCGAGGCCGCCGTGGCCGCCCTGGCCACCGAGCTCGGGCTGGACGTCCGCGACTGCGCCACCGGCATCGTGGCCGTGACCGATGCCGCGATGGCCCAGGCGCTTCGGGTGGTCTCGGTCGAGCGCGGCCACGACCCCCGCGAGTTCGCGCTGCTGCCCTTCGGAGGGGCCGGCCCCCTGCACCAGGCGGCGCTGGCCGCCGAGCTCGGCTGCCGCCGGGTGCTCGTGCCCCCCAACCCGGGCGTGCTGTCGGCGCTGGGCCTGCTGGCCGCGCCGGTCACCGTCGACCGGGCCCGGGCCCACCTCGGCGACCTCGCCCAGACCACCTCGGCGTCGCTCGAGACCGACTGGGACGAGCTGGAGGCCGATGCCCGCCGGGCCGGGACCGACCAGGGGATGGAGGTCGCCGCCGTGTTCGCAAGCGCGGATCTGCGCTACCGCGGCCAGGCCTTCGAGCTCGAGGTCACCGGGACCCCCGACCCAGCGGCGCTCACCGAGCGGTTCCACGCCGCCCACCGGGAGCGCTACGGCTACGACCAACCGGATGCCCCCGTCGAGGTGATCGCGCTGCGCGTCCGCGCCGAAGGCCCCGCTCCCGTGCTCCCCCTCCCACCGCTGACGGGTGGCGGGGACGTGGCTGCCGCCCGGCTCGGGACCCGTGAGGTGGTCGCCGCCGACGGCGAGGTGGTGCGGGCCGAGCTGATCGACCGGGCCGCGCTCGGGGTGGGAGCGCGCCTGCGCGGGCCGGCCGTGGTCATCGGTCTCGACGCCACGGTCTGGATCGCCCCCTGGCAGGTCGGCGAGGTCGACCCCCGCGGGGTGCTGGTGCTGGAGGAGGCCCGATGACGGACCCACCCACCGCCGAACGCGGCGCCGGGGTCGACGGCGCCGGGGTCGACGGCGCCGGGGTCGACCCCATCACCCTGGAGGTGGTGCGCAACGCGCTGGCGGGCATCGCCGAGGAGGCCGGTGCGGCGCTGCGCCGCACCGCGTACTCGCCCAACATCAAGGAGCGCATGGACTGCTCGACGGCGGTGTTCGACACGGACGGCCGGATGGTCGCCCAGGCCGAGCACATCCCCGTCCACCTCGGTTCCATGCCGCTGTCGGTCGCCGCGGCCCGCGACGCCTTCCCAGCGCTCGACCCCGATGACCAGGTGCTGGTCTCCGACCCCTACGCCGGTGGGACCCACCTCCCCGACTGGACCTTGGTCGCTCCCGTCCACGACGAGGCCGGCGTCCTGCTCGGCTACGCCGCCAACCGAGCCCACCACTCCGACGTCGGCGGCGCCGCGCCCGGGTCGATGCCGACC
Organism: Nitriliruptoraceae bacterium; assembly: GCA_003554005.1. Taxonomy (GTDB): domain Bacteria; phylum Actinomycetota; class Nitriliruptoria; order Nitriliruptorales; family Nitriliruptoraceae; genus T1Sed10-7. The sequence continues at coordinate 2,279 of PWEU01000192.1, read as the reverse complement.
GGAGCGGTGGACATCGTGGCCGAAGGCCTGCGGATCCCCCCGGTCCGGCTGGTGGTGGCCGGCGAGGAGCAGCGCGACCTGGTGGCGCTGCTGCTGGCCAACACCCGCACGCCCGACGAGCGGCTCGGTGACCTACGCGCCCAGCTCGGGGCGAACCACCTCGCCGCCCGACGCCTGCGCGAACTCGCCGCCGCCCAGCGCGCCAGGTCGAGCACCCCGGGCGGGCTGGCCGCGGCCATGGCCGCCACCCTCGACCACGCCGAGCGCACCGTCACCGCCGCGCTCCGGCGGCTGCCCGACGGCCTCGCCCACGCCGAGGACGTCCTCGACGACGACGGGGCCGGCACCAGCGACATCGCGATCCGCGCGTCGGTGACGATCGCGGACGGACACGTCACCTGCGCCCTGACCGGCTCCGACCCCCAGGTCCCCGGCAACGTGAACTGCCCGGTGGCCGTGACCCTGTCCGCCGCGGTGTACGCGCTGCGGGCGGTGGTCGCGCCGGACGTGCCGGCCAACGACGGGCTCCGCCGCGCGCTGACCCTGCGGACCGAGCCGGGCACCATCGTCGACGCCCGGCCTCCCGCCGCAGTGGCCGCGGGCAACGTCGAGACCTCCCAACGCATCGTCGACGTCCTGCTGGCCTGCTTCGCCCAGCTCACCGAGGACCGGGTCGGCGCGGCCAGCCAGGGGACGATGAACAACACCCTTCTCGGCGGCACCGACCCCCGGACCGGCGCCGCCTTCACCTACTACGAGACCCTGGCCGGTGGCACCGGGGCCGGCCCCTGGGGCCCCGGCGCCGACGGCACCCACTCCCACATGACCAACACCCGCAACACCCCGATCGAAGCCTTCGAACTGGCCTACCCGCTCCGGGTCGTCGAGTACGCGCTGCGGCCCGGCTCGGGCGGGCAGGGGCGGCACCGAGGTGGCGCGGGGCTCCGACGGGTGCTCGAGGTCCTCACCGACGACGCGACCACCTCGCTGGTGACCGAGCGGCGCCGGCACGCCCCGCCGGGCGCGGCCGGTGGTGGCGAGGGGGCCCGGGGGCGCAACGCCGTGCGCCGCGCCGCCGGCACCGACGGCACCGCCGAGGCCGCCGAGGGCACCGCCGAGGGCGCCGACGGCACCGAGGGCCCCGACGGCACCGAGGGCCCCGAGGAGGAGCTGCCGCCGAAGACCACCGTGTGGCTCGCGGCCGGCGACCGCCTGATCGTGGAGACCCCGGGTGGCGGCGGCTACGGGCCGGTCTGACCCGGTCCCGTCGAGGGGCCGGGTCCCGCATCGCCCGGCTCCTGCCAGCGCTCGGGACGCAGCGTCGGGAACAGGATCACGTCACGGATGTTGGCGACGTCGGCCAGCAGCATCACCAGCCGGTCCACCCCGATCCCGAGCCCCCCGGTCGGTGGCAGCCCGAGCTCCATCGCCCTGAGGTAGGCCTCGTCGACGACCATGGCCTCCTCGTCGCCGGCGGCTTTGGCCCGGGCCTGGGCCTCGAACCGCTCGCGCTGGTCGGCGGGGTCGATCAGCTCCGTGAAGGCGTTGGCGTGCTCACGACCGACCATGATCAGCTCGAACCGCTCGGTGACCTCCGGCTCCGAGCGGTGGCGGCGGGCCAGCGGCGACACCTCGACGGGGTAGTCGAGCACGAAGGTCGGCTCCCAGAGCGTGTGCTCCACCAGCGCCTCGTACAGCTCCAGCACGAGCTTGCCCGCCCCCCAGGCGTCCTCGATGTGCACGTCGCGGTCGTGGCAGATCTCCCGCAGCGCTGCCAGCTCCATCGTGTAGGCGAGGTCCGGACGATCCGTTGCCTCCCGCACCAGCTCCAGCAGGGTCACCCGCCGGAACGGCGCGGCCAGGGACACCTCGCGGCCCTGGTAAGACACCGAGGTGGTGCCGAGCGCCGCCTCGGCCGCCCGGGAGACCAGCGCCTCGGTGAGCTCCATCACGTCGTGGTAGTCGGCGTAGGCCTCGTAGGACTCGAGCATCGTGAACTCGGGGTTGTGTCGGGTGGACATCCCCTCGTTGCGGAAGCTGCGGTTGATCTCGTAGACCCGTCGCATCCCCCCGGCGATCAGCCGCTTGAGGTACAGCTCCGGGGCGATGCGCAGGTACAGGTCGACGGCCAGCGCGTTGTGGTGGGTGACGAAGGGCCGCGCCGTGGCCCCGCCGGGGATCGGATGGAGCATCGGCGTCTCCACCTCGACGTAGCCGCGCTCGTCCAGCTCCGCGCGCAGCGCCTTGAGCACCCGGGAGCGCAGCTCGAACACCCGGCG
>PWEU01000320.1 GCA_003554005.1 Nitriliruptoraceae bacterium | reverse complement strand
GTCGAGCCCGGCCGCGGCGGTTTCGTCGAGGTGGACGACCACCTGCGCGTGCCCGGTCACGACTGGCTCTACGTCGTCGGCGACGCGAACGCCCGCGCGCTGCTGACCCACCAGGGCAAGTACCAGGCCCGGCTGGTCGGCGACGCGCTGGCCGGGATCGACGTCGACCCGGCGTGGGCCGACCACGACGCCGTCCCCCGGGGGGTCTTCACCGACCCGCAGGTCGCTGCGGTTGGTCTGACCGAACGAGGCGCGCGGGAGGCCGGACGTGACGTCCTCGCGGTCAGCTTCAACCTGGGACACACCGCAGGTGGCGCGCTGCACGGCAAGGGCACCAGCGGTACGGCGCAGTTGGTGATCGACCGTGCACGTCGGACGATCATCGGCGCGACCTTCGTGGGTCCCGGGGTCGGGGAGCTGCTCCACGCCGCGACCATCGCGATCGTCAGCGAGGTCACCATCGACCGGCTGTGGCACGCCGTGCCGGCCTTCCCGACCATCTCCGAGGTGTGGCTCCGGCTGCTGGAGCAGGTGCGCGCCCGGGAGCTGTGAGTCCCGCTGCCGGCTCGCGGCACCTGGCGCACAGGACGTCGGGGGTCGCGGGTCGGAGACGGTGACGTCGGCACCATCGATGGAGAAGGCCCGGTGCAGGCGTGCGACCCATCGCAGCGTGTCGCCGGGAGCCAGCTCGCGCATCGTGACCACCGCACGGCGGGCCGGTTCGGTGTCGTAGCGCTAGCCGTCCCGCTCGAGCGCGGGGGCGAAGCCCCAGCACGAGCTGCACATCGGATCACCGACGTAGATGCACCCGAGGGCGGGCCGGGACGCGGGCCCCAGCTCCAGCGCCGGTTCGAGCGACGACAGGCTCTCCAGCGGTCAGTCCAACGCAGGTGCGGCTGGCAGGTCGAGGCCCGTGCCGACGAGGGGGTTGAAGTAGTTCGTCATGATCGTGCGGATCACCTCGGCGTAGCCCTCGAGGAGCTCCTTCTCGGACCACCCTGCGTCCACGGCGGTCTTCCGGGTCGCGTCCTCGACGTCGCCGGTGTTGGCGGCGATCTCGCGCGCGACGTCGAGCAGCGCGGTCAGTTTCTGGTCGTTCGGCAGGGCGCCCCGCCGGATGTCCTTGGTGGCCTCTTCGGAGGGCCCGGCGGCCTTGGCGGCGACGGTGTGGACGAAGACGCGGGGCACGGGGTCTCCAGTGGCGGCAGCGGTTGTGACAGTCAACGGCGGGAACCGACGGTCATCGGGAGGCCTTCCCCCGGATCCGACCTCGCGGATGCGACGAGCACGGCGAGCACGGCGAGGGAAGTGCCGAGCCCGATGATCTGTTCCCCCACCACACACGACGCCGGAGATCGGCGTGTGGAGGGAGACGACGTGACATCGTTCATCACCCGGCTCGCGATCGGCGCGGTGGCCGGCACCGTGGGTACCGTCACCATGGATCTCGTCTGGTACGGCCGCTACCGCCGGTCGGGTGGCGAGGGCGGGCCGCTGGAGGGGGAGTTCGCCGGTTCGGTCGATTCGTTCGAGCAGGCCTCGGCGCCGGGCAAGGTCGGCAAGCGGCTGGCGGACACGGTCGGGATCGAACTTTCGGATACCGCTGCCGCGACGACCACCAACGCCATGCACTGGCTGACCGGAGCGGGCTACGGCGTCGCTCATGCGGTGCTGCTGCACGACCGACCCCCGCTGGCCGCTGGCGCCGCGACCGGTGTTGGTGCCGTGGCGAACAGCTACGCCACCCTGGGCGCGATGGGCATCTACGATCCCATCTGGAAGTACGACGCCAGCACGATCGCCAAGGACGTCTCGGCCCACGTGGCCTTCGGGCTGGCCACGAGCCTCGCCTACCGAGGGCTGGTGGGACGACGCGGCTGAGGAGCGCGCCTTTGCCTCCCGCCGCAGCGCTGACGAGAGGCGCTGGACGCATGGAGCCGGTGGGCCGTCATGAGCCCGACCTCGCGTCAACTGCCGCTTGCAGAGCCCGCCGCAACTGCTCCATGGTCGGCGCCCCCTGTGGGCCGTCGGGGGTGTCGTAGACGCGACAGGCCAGACCGGTGGGTTCGTCGTCGGAGGCGAAGGGATCGATCCCGTCGATGAGCAGGGGGGGAGAGCCACGGAACCCGACCCTTTCGGCCTCCGCGGACGTCTCGACGTGGTGGTGGGCGATGTCGAGGTCGAGTGCATCCTCGAGCGCTCGGAGGCGCTGCCGCCTCTGCCCAGCACCGGGAGTTGCCGTTCGCGGCAGCTCGGCCGGTCGTGCCCTGTTGGTGCGTTCCTTCGTGTCTGAGCGGCAACCGCGATTCGGGCCATCACCTTCCGGCCGATCGTTCAACAGCGTGGTCCCGACGGACCTCCGGCTCGCTGGATGACGCCACCGTGCAGCGCGCCCCGCGCGCCGCCGCGACGACGTCGACCAGCAGAGCCGGTCGTCAGCGCTGGACATCCGGGTGAGGCCAACCGGGGAGTTCACCGGTGTTGGTGAGCTCTTCGGCGAGGTCGCGGACCTTGATGTTGGTCTGTTGTGAGACCGTAGTGAGGTGGTCGAAGGCTGCGCTGGCGGTGAGCTGGTGGCGTTCCATGAGGATGCCCTTGGCCTGTCCGATCACGTCGCGGGACTGCAGAGCGGCGTGGGCCCCTTCGTGTGCGATCGCTGCGGCGAGGCTGGCGGCGCATTGGGCGGCGAAGACCTCACCGAGGCCGATCGCTTCCTCGTCGAAGGCGTCGGGCCAGGTCGCGTACAGGTTGAGGGCACCGAAGCGGTCTCCCTCGCTGCGGTTGAGGAACAGCTGGTAGGACAGGACCCCGACCACGCCCAGGTCCTGGGCTCGGGCAGCGAACCCGGGCCAGCGTCCGTCCTCGCGGAGGTCCTGGGTGAGCACCCTCTGCTGTTCGAGTGCGGCGGTGAGGCAGGGGCCCCCCCCGGCCTCTTCCTGGGCGCGACCGAGCGAGAGGGCGCGTGGATGGCTGCACACGGGGGTGGTGACCCGGCGACCTTGGAGGAACATGATGTCGGCGATCTCACAGCCGGGGATCAGTTCTAGGCACAGATCGACTGCGGCCTGCAGGGTCTGGTCCACGGTGGACTGTCGGGAGGCCAGCTCACGCAGGGCCGACGCGAGCCTGAACACCTGCCGATCAGCACGGTGCTCGCTGGGGGGGGACGGCTCCAAACCAGGGCCTGACGGTGGTGAGCGTCGCCAGCCGCAGGATCGTCCACAGTGAAGAGCGCCCACGCTCAGGCTAGAGGTCGACCAGTACGGCCGAAAGGCCCCGATCGGCCCCCGCCGGGAACGGTAACGTCGACGTCCGTCGAGGAAACGGCGGCTGACCAGCGACGATGCAGCTGGAGCGCCGATGATCCCACCCACCGACCCCAGGGCCAGCGCAACCCCGCAGACCGGCCCCTACGCCCCACCACCAGCCCGGACCCCGACCCGCGGAGGTCAGGCCCACCTCCCCGAGGTGGACCACGTGGCCGAACTGTCAGCGATGGCCGTCTACCTGCGGGCACTCCAGGAGCACTACCGGGCCGAGCGCCGCCTGGCCGGCCGGGCCCGTGACGCCGCGGTCCGGGTCCAAGCCCTCGCCCACGCCTTGCACACCACGGCCCAACCCGAGCCCGACACCCTCGACCCCTGAACCGACCGGCGGCGACCAACGACCCGCAGGTGATCGGCCGTTGACTGCACCGCGGTCCGCGGTCGACACGAGGTCACTCGGACGGAGAGGGGTGGCGCACAGTCGCGCGGATGAAGCTGCGAACGTGCTCCTGTGGAGGTGTGCTGCGGCAGCTGGAGCGCTGCGATGACCTGCCCAGACGGGCGGCCCGGAGGGGCGTTCCGGACCGCCCGGAATCGTGGGCTGGGTCACGCCGGGGCGACGACCAGGTTGTCGACCACGTCGATGACCCCGAGGGTGTAGCGGGCGGCGAAGTAGACCGCGTTGCGTGTCCGCCAGTCGGGTACGAGGCCGTCCAGGGTGACGCGGCCGTTGACCACGGTGACGTCGATGTCGTTGGGGTCGATCAGGAAGCGCCGTTCGAACTCCGC
>PWEU01000228.1 GCA_003554005.1 Nitriliruptoraceae bacterium | reverse complement strand
GTGACGCCCTCGCTCCCGGCTACTTCGAGTGGTTCAGCATCGGCAACGTGGTGGTCGGGGCCCAGGATGTCATGTTCTGGCGCTCGATCCGCAACATCTTCGTGTTCACGCTGTTCGCCCTGCCGCTGTCCACGATCCCCGCGCTGTTCCTCGCGACCCTGCTGAACTCCAAAGCGCCCGGCATCAAGGTGTTCCGCGCGATCTACTTCGTGCCCTCGATCGCCGGCGTCGTGGCCGTGGCCCTGATCTGGCGCCAGTTGTTCGACTCCACGATCGGATGGCTGAACTACCTGATCGGACTCAGCGTCTCCGGGCTCAACAACATCCCAGGGGTCACGCTGACTGATCCCCGGATCCAGTGGCTCTCCGACGCCGACATCGCGCTGTTCTCCCTGGTGATCGTCTTCTCCTGGATGTTCATCGGTTACAACGCGGTGCTCTTCCTGGCGGGCCTCCAGGGCGTCGACACGACGTTGTACGAGGCAGCGATGATCGACGGGGCGAATCGCTGGCAACGCTTCCGCAACATCACCCTGCCTTCACTACGTCCCACGACCTTCTTCGTCGTCGCCTCCACGGGCATCCTCACCCTGCAACTGTTCGGCGAGAACGTGGTGCTGTTCCCCACCACCACGCCGATCGGCGCCGGCCCGCAGAACTCGACCCTGACCCCGGTGGTCTACCTCTACGAGCAGGGGTTCCGGCGCTTCGCCTTCGGCTACGCCTCGGCGGTCGCCTGGGTGCTGTTCGTCCTGATCTTCCTCTTCACGCTGGTGCAGTTCCGCCGGCAGCGCGCACAGACGGAGGGCTGACATGGCGGTCGTCACCGGTTCCAAGCAACGGCGCGTGCTCGAGCGCATCGGTCTCTACGCCGGCCTCGGCGCCTTCGGCGCCATCATGCTCTTCCCCTTCCTGGTGGTGGCCTTCGGCTCGCTGAAGGAGTCGACCGACATCTTCCGCTTCCCGCCACGCCTGCTGCCCTACAGCCAGGACACCGTTGAGATCGACGGCGAGGAGCAGGGCCTCTACCTCATCGAAGGGACCGAGCGGGTCCTGCTGGAGACGATCACCGTCGGCATCTACGCACCGCCCGACGACCTCGAGGACACGGTCGTGGTCCCCACCGCCGACACCGAGCGACGCGGTGGCTTCCTCGACGCGGAGACCGTGGAGATCGAGGGCGAGGAGGTGCCGCTCTACGACGTCGAGGTGGACGGCGAGGTCGTGGCGATGGTGGAGCGGGCCACCACCACCCAGGGGCGCTTCGCCGCAGTCGACGACCTCGACGACGTGGTCGGCGCCAACGTGCGCCTCGCCCAGCAGGTGGACTCCGTGGACCCGCAACCGGAGAACTTCCGCCGGGTGACCGAGCTCCAGAACCTGGACCGCTCGCTGACCAACACTCTGCTCGTCACGCTGCTCGTGGTCGGTGGCACGGTGCTCACCTCGATCCTCGGCGGTTACGCCTTCGCGCGGATCGAGTTCCCGGGACGGGACGCGATGTTCCTGGTCTACATCGGCTCGATCATGGTGCCCTTCGTGATCCTGATCGTGCCGCTCTACCAGCTGATGGTGGCGCTGGGGTGGGTGAACTCGCTCGCGTCGCTGGTGTTCCCCTTCGTGTTCAACGCCTACGGCACCTTCCTCATCCGGCAGTTCTTCGTCTCCATCCCCAGGGACCTGGAGGAGGCGGCGGTGATCGACGGTGCCTCGCGCTGGACGATCCTGTGGCGGATCTTCGTGCCACTGTCCACCCCGGCGATCGCGACGCTGTCCACCTTCATGTTCCTCTACGCCTGGAACAGCTTCATCTGGCCCTTCATCGTGATCAGCGCTGGCAACTTCGACAACCACGTGCTCACCGTGTCGCTGCAGCAGCTGGGTGGACGGGCCGCCGACAGTCCGAACCTGATCCTGGCCGGGGTGATGATCGCGATCTCGGTGCCGGTGACCGTCTTCGTGCTCGCACAGCGCTACTTCGTGGAGAACGTGGCAACCTCGGGCATCAAGTGATGCCGCACCGTCCGCCGTCCGAGGACGTGCTCACCGGTCGGCCCGGCGTCAAGACAGCCAGGTTCGGCGGCAGCCTGTTCCGGCCGCGGTGGTAGTGTCCCGCGCTGTCACTCGCCAAGGGTGACCGGACACGGACGGCGACTGCGGCGGACGTCGTCGGGCGATGACCCGTCACCGGGGTAGAGGATGTCGAGACCCACGATCACCACGAGGTTGCAGGGCCCCGGCCTCCTCGCTGCCCTGCTCCTCGCACTGGTGCTGACGGTCGTGTTCCCGCCGGCACCGGCGGACGCGGCCCGCGGTCGCACGGCCGACGAAGCGGCGGCGGAGTCCCAGCTCCTCTCCCACCACAACGCCGCCCGAGGCGGTGCCGGCGCGCTTCAACGCTCCGCTGACCTCGACGCGATCGCGCGGGCCTGGGCCGATCGCATGGCCGCTGACGGGAGCCTGCGCCACAACCCGAACTACCGCTCCCAGGTCAAGAACTGGACGCAGGTGGCCGAGAACGTCGCCTTCCGCCGCGACAGCTCGCTCACCCCCATCCAACTGGCGGCCCGGATCGGGGACGCATACCTGGCATCTTCCGGCCACCGGGCCAACATCCTCTCCGCCGCCCACAGCCAGGTCGGCATCGGCATGTCGATCGCCGCCGACGGCAGCCTGTGGAACACGGTCGTGTTCCGCGCGCCAGCCGGCTCGGGCGGGGGTTCCAGCGGCGGGTCCTCCGACAGCGCGAGCACGAGCGCGTCGCGACCGGCGCCGGCCAGCCCGTCCTCCCCCGCCAGCGGGGCCGTGACCAGCTCCGCGCCCACGGAGTCCAGCGGACCCAGCGGGGCCAGCGGACCCAGCGGGCCCAGCAGCGCGGAGCAGGAGCGCGCCGCGGCCGAGGAGCAGCGGCGACGGGAGCAGGAGCGGGAACGGATCCGTGGCTTCCAGCAGCCGCTGGCCGATCTCGGCTGGTACGACGGGGCGGTCGACGGTCTGCTCGGTCCGGTCACCACCGGCGCACTGCGGGAGTTCCAGGAGGCCGTGGGCCTGCCGGTCACCGGCGCCGCCGATGACGCGACGCGGTCGGCCCTGCGGGATGAGGACGTGCCGACCAGGCAGGAGTACGAGGAGGAGCAGGCCCGACGTCAGCGCGAGGCCGCGGCCCGTGCTGCCCAGACCGCCGCGCTGCGGGCCTGGCTGGAGCAGCACACGAGTGCGGACCTCGTCTCGCAGCAACAGGCCCGAGAGCTGCTGCTCGCCGTCGTCTCCGAAGGTGCGATGCCGGACCACCTCGCCCGACCTCGAGCGAGCTCGCAGCTGCTCGCCACCGAAGCCGAGCCGCCGGCCACCGGCACGCTGATCCAGTGGCTCAGGAGCCCCTGGACCGACGCCATCGGGCTCTGAGCGACCGGAGCCCGACCGGGTCGGTCACGCCTCCTGGTCGTCCGCCGGCAGCTCGACCTTGGCGAACAACGGCGTTGGGCTCGCCAGCTCGGTCCCGGCCGCAACCGCGGGGCGCTGCCACCCGGCACCGGCCATCGTCTGCTCCAGTCCGAGCCACCCGTGGAGCTTGGCCGCGGCGAAGGGCAGGAACGGCGCCAAGGCGACGTTCAGCCCGGCGATCGCCTGCAGCGCGGTCCACAGGGTGGTGGCGGTCCGCTCGCGGTCGGTCTTGGCGGTCTTCCACGGCTCGCGGGCGTTGAGGTAGACGTTGGCCGCCTGCGCACCGGCCATGGCCTCCTTCAGCGCGCGGCGCAGCTCGACCTGCTCCAGCAGGTCGGCCTCGGCCACCAGTCGGGCGTCCACGGTGGCCAGCAGCGCCTCGTCCTGCTCGTCGAGGGGGCCCGGCGCCGGTACCTCGCCGTCGAAGTTCTTCTTCGTCATCGCGAGCACGCGGTTGACCAGGTTGCCCCAGGTCGCGACCAGCTCGTCGTTGACCCGACGGACCAGCTCGCCGTCGGTGAGGTCCACGTCGTTGTACTCGGGGAGGTTGGTGGTCAGCCCGTAGCGCAGCTCATCGGCCCCGAACACCTCGAGGTAGTCCAACACGGCCCGGCC
>PWEU01000123.1 GCA_003554005.1 Nitriliruptoraceae bacterium | reverse complement strand
GCTGGCACCGACGACGCTGGCACCGACCTCGCTGGCACCGACGACGCCGACGCAGCGGCGCTGGCCGAGGATCACGAGGTGGCGGGCGCCGTCGAACCCGTGGGCGAGCAGCCGTTCCTCCGGATCGCTGAGGTGTTGGCGACCACACCGGGGGTCGTCCAGGGCAGCGACGGACCGATCCACGTGTGGCCGCGGGTCAGCACCGGTGCGCCCGAGGACACCACCGAGGCGGCGTGGTCCGAGGTGACCTGGATCGAGGACCTCGCTGCGGCCAAGGTGCAGGGTGACGGCTACCTCGACTGGCGGGCCGTTGTCGCTGAGGACGGCCAGTGGCGCTACTTCCTCCGCGGCGACTGACAGCTCTCGCCCTGTCGAGCCGGGCAGCACCCACCCCGGAGCCGCTCGCCAGCCTGCGGCCGGCTCCGTCACGACCCCCACCCCGTCTCCGCCCGGTCGCGCGGTTGGGCGCCGCTTCCTCGCGCGGTTGGGTCCTGCTTCCTCGCGCCCGTGGCCACGTGGTCCCGCCCGCCCCGTCTGCGGCGCCGCGTGGACCGGGGCGGGGCTCGCGCTCGGGCCCGGGACGGCGCGACCCACTGTTGCCACCCGCCCTTGGCAGCATGCCTGGCAGTCCCGATACCTTCACCGCCCTCCGCGCGGTGGCGCGGCAGGTGGAGTTCCCGCCGTTGGCGGGACGAACCAGGAGGACGCGCCATGGTGCGCAGGAACGTTCGACGCAGCGTGGCGGCGGGCGCTGCGCTCGCCCTGATCGCCGTGGCGTGCGGTGACGGGGACGCCGATGAGCCCGAGGTCGATGACACCGAAGCCTCCGAGGAGGAGGGTGAGGACGAGGTCGACGACGACGACGCGACCGAGGACGGCGACGAGCAGGCCGCCGGCATCCCCGGCTGCGAGATCGACACGCTGAACCTCACCGAGGCCGGAAAGCTCACCGTCGGCACCGGCGACCCGGTGTTCCCGCCATGGATGCTGAACGACGACCCGGCGGGTGGCGAGGGCTTCGAGAACGGCCTGGTGTACGAGCTGGCTGCCGAGCTGGGCTTCGACGCTGATGACGTCGTGTGGGTCGGACAGACCTTCGAGGAGGCGATCGCGCCGGGTACCAAGCCCTACGACTTCGCGATCCAGCAGATCTCCGTGACAGAGGATCGGCAGGAGATCGTCGACTTCTCGATGGTGTACTACCAGCCCGACAAGGCCCTGCTCGCCCTGCCGGACTCCCCGGTCGTCGGTGCGGCCACGATCGCCGAGCTCGTCGACGCCAACTGGGGTGCGACGATCGGGACCACCGACCTCGACTACATCGAGAACATCATCGGTGCCGACGGTGTCGCCGTCTTCGACGACCAGGCCACGACCTTCCAGGCGCTGCTCGGTGGCAACATCGATGCGACGGTCGTCGCCTTCCCGACCGCGTTGTTCGCCACCGCGGTGCAGATCCCCGAGGCCGACATCGTCGCTTCCCTCCCCGCCGACCCCAACGACACCGGGCACGGTCTGCTGTTCGAGCAGGGCAACCCGCTGGTCGACTGCGTCGATCAGGGTCTCGAGGCCGTCATCGCACGTGGAGTGGTCGACGACCTCATCGACCAGTACCTCATCGGCGACGCGGACGTGGTGGAGATCACCGGGTGAGTTCCGAGCGCGCCGCGTCAGCTGAGCCGGCGCGGCGCGCCGGTCCACGTCCGCCGGTCAAGGCGACGCTGACCCCGTGGGAGCGGTACGCACCGCTTGCGATAAGCGTCGTCTCGACCGCCCTGGTGTTCGGTGTCGTCTGGCGCGTCATCACCACCGCGGAGAACTGGCCGCTGATCCAGCGCCAGTTCTTCGACGTCGACGCCATGCGGGCGTCCCTACCCCAGGTGTTCTCCGGGTTCCTGGTGAACATGACGGTCTGGGTGATCGCGCTGGTCGTGATCGCCGTGTTCGGCATCGTCGTCGCCATCTTCAGGTCGCTGACCGGTCCCTGGGCAGCGCCGCTGCGCGTGTTCGCGATCATCTACATCGACCTGCTGCGTGGAACCCCGTCGATCCTGCTCGTCCTGCTGTTCGGGCTCGGTGTCCCGGCCTTGCAGATCCCCGGCATGACGACCAGTCGGCTGTTCTGGGGGTCGGTGGCGCTGGTCCTCGGCTACACGGCCTACACCTCGGAGGTCTACCGGTCCGGGATCGAGGCTGTCCCCGACGGGCAGCGCGCCGCTGCGAAGGCCCTCGGTCTGACCCAGTGGCAGACCCTGCGGTACTCGATCCTGCCGCAAGCGGTCCGCAACGTGATCCCGGCCCTTCTCAACCTCGCTGTCGCCCTGCAGAAGGACGTGGCGCTGCTGTCGGTGATCGGTGCGAGGGAGGCCGGCCGCGAAGCCCAGATCTTCACCGCCCGGACGTTCAACTTCTCCTCCTACATCGTGGCCACGGTCCTGTTCCTCCTGGCCACGATCCCGATGGCGCGCTTCACCGACTGGGTGACCAAGCGGGATCAGGAGCGCCGTCTGCAGAGGACGCTGTGAGCACCCCACGCGTCGCGATCGACGACCTGACGAAGTACTACGGGCAGACCCTCGTGCTCGACGAGGTGTTCCTCGATGTCTACGAGCACGAGGTCGTGTGCCTGATCGGTGCCTCGGGGTCGGGCAAGTCGACGTTGCTGCGCTGCATCAACCAGTTGGTGCCCTTCGACCACGGGGAGATCCGACTCGACGGGGTCGCGATCGACGACGCGAGCTTCGGCAAGACGGGCCTGCGCAAGCGCATCGGCATCGTCTTCCAGGCCTACAACCTCTTCCCGCACCTGCGCGTCATCGACAACGTCACGCTGGCTCCGCGCAAGGTGCACGGGGTCGGCAAGCGTGAAGCAGAGGCGCGGGCCCCCGAGCTGCTCGGGTTGCTCGGGATGGAGGAGTTCGCCCGCAAGTACCCCGAGCAACTCTCCGGTGGACAGCAGCAGCGCGTCGCGATCGTGCGCGCCCTGGCGCCCAACCCCGACGTGCTGCTGCTCGACGAGGTCACCGCCGCGCTCGACCCGGAGCTGATCGGTGGCGTGCTGGACGTGATCCGCGATCTCAAGGCCCAGGGCATGACGATGATGATCGTCACCCACGAGATGGGGTTCGCGCGGGACGTGGCCGACCGCGTGTGCTTCCTCGAGGAGGGCCGGATCCTGGAGGAGGCACCGCCGGTGCAGCTGCTGTCGGATCCACAGCATCCGTCGACGCGCCGGTTCCTCCAGCGCATCATCGAGGCCGGCCGCCTGTAGCCGGGTCTCGCGGTGTCGCGCCGTCCCACGCTGCGATGCGGCGGCGCCTGCCAGGGCGAGGTGCGCCGTCACCCCTCGAGCGTGGCGGCGACCCGCGCCCTAGAACAAGCATCGAGCGTCACGTCAACCGGCCGATCACCGGTACTCGGACAGGCTGTCCGCTCGGCCGGTCCAACGAGGCCCCCCCGGGCGTGGACGTGCGTCCACACTGTCCCGTAGCGCCTTCCGCCCCACGGTGCCCGCCATGAACGACGGTGCCCGGGGCCTTCGCGGCGGCAACAGCCGTCACCACCGACGCGGTGGACCATCCCCGACCCCTTCCACGCGGTCACACGCGCAGGGTCGGTTCGTGACCGGACGTCACGACCGTGCCAGCAGGCTTTCGAGCCGGCGCGGCGGTGGGCGACGTCAGCGAGGATCAACGTGCGACGTACTCTCGACCTGCTCCTGCCCTCCCGACCAGAACGACGACGAGCCCGTCTCCTGACCACCCTGACCATCGCGGTGGGCGCGGCCACGATCGCCGCGCCCTCCTCCGGCAACGGTGAACTCCGGGTGCCCAACGGCTCGGCGACCCTCTCCGGCGCACAGATCGCGCCGGGGGCCGCCGCAACCGACCAGGCCGTTCTGGTCCCTGCCACCGAGCAGGCGTTCGCCACCTCGCCGTTGTCGCCAGCCACTTCGGACCGGCTCGGTGTGATCGAGCGCTTGTCCGAGCAGCAGCCTCTACCCGTCCCAGTGACCGAGGCGGTGTCCGATGACGCCGATGCCACTGTCGACGCCGACGCCGACGCCGACGC